>NZ_JSVA01000013.1:0-70221 GCF_001267955.1 Roseivirga seohaensis subsp. aquiponti | reverse complement strand
CAGGAATCAGGAATCAGGAATCAGTTAAGGCTGAGTTTTTTCCAGCAATTTGAGTTCCCCACCTCACTGTTTTTTACTTTATTATTTCCTGATTTACTTGTTTTCTGTTTTACTAATAACTGATTCCCTGATCAACTAATAACTGACCAACTAATCACTCTTAACTACTTTTTCGCAGAAAAAGGCGAGTCTGGTTCTTTAGCGAAAACATTGAATACAATTTTATCCATTCGGCCGGGCATCCATTTATTAAGGAAGACGGCCAATTTACCTTGGCTGGTAAATACAATGTCGCGCTTTCTTTTTTGAATGGCCTTGATAATACCTTGCGCTACTTCTTCAGCAGTCATCATCTTTCCTTCATCACGAGGCGATTCACCTTGGGAAGTACCGTCAGCCGTAAGTGCGGCATTTCTGATATTCGTTCCAGTAAAGCCAGGGCAAGCCACGAGTACATGAACACCTCTGTGCATTACTTCCGTACGCAGCGATTCCATAAAGCCATTCATCGCGTATTTTGAAGCGGTGTAAGCGGTTCTGGCTGGAGTACCTCTGTAACCGTTAATTGACGACACGCCCACAATGGAGCCTTTGGTTTTTAGTATTTCAGGAAGACAGTATTTAGTAGCGTAAAGGGTTCCGTAAAAGTTAATGTCCATCACTTTTTTGAACACGTCCATTTCGATTTCTTCGAAAAGCGCACGCATGGAAATACCCGCATTATTGATCAGAATATCAATTTTACCGAAGGTATTTAGGGTTTCATTGACTAAAATCTCGTTGTCTTTTTCTTTGGCTACATCCAGTTGCAGACAAAGATTTCGGGTTTTCATGCCATCCAGAATTTCGGCTACTTCATTGAGGCGTGCTTCATTTCTACCAGTAATGACAATATGTGCGCCCAGTTTAGCAAACTCAATGGCCAATGCTTTTCCAATACCCGAAGAAGCTCCTGTGATGATAACAACTTTGTTTTTCATGAATCGAAAGTTAAAAAATACCGATCAATTATACCGTCATTAATTGGCCAGCTTTGCCTTGTATTTATTGAAGTTATCAATCGCCACAAAGTAATCTGGATCTTCAAGTACATTCACATCGCAAATTTCTTCGGCACGTTTAATTAGCGCTAAGCAATCTTTACTTAAATGACGCAAGTGAATAGTTTTTCCTTCCTTCTGATACCTTTCTGCCAGTTTATTAATGGCTTCTATGGCAGATTGATCGACAATGCGTGATTCAGCAAAATCAATAATCACTTCATTCGGGTCTTCTTTAATATCGAATTTACTATTGAACAGACTAATGGAACCAAAGAACAATGGTCCGTAAATTTCATAATGCTTAATACCGTGTTCGTCAATTGATTTCCTCGCCCGAATACGCAATGCATTTTGCCAAGCAAACACCAATGCCGACACGATTACCCCTGCAAAAACAGCAATGGCCAAGTCGAAAATTACAGTAAGCCCTGTTACCAATATGATTACGATGACATCGGCCTTCGGTACTTTGTTCCAAACCTTAAAAGTAGACCAAGCAAATGTACCAATCACCACCATAAACATTACACCTACCAATGCTGCAATAGGCACCATTTCAATGTATTCTGAACCAAAAAGAATAAAAGCGAGCAAAGCCAACGCGGCAACCACGCCCGAAAGGCGACCTCTTCCGCCAGATTTTACATTGATAATACTTTGGCCAATCATGGCGCAACCGCCCATTCCACCAAAAAATCCGTTGACCATATTGGCCAAGCCTTGCGCAACCGATTCACGGTTTCCGCTTCCACGGGTTTCGGTTAATTCGTCCAAAAGATTAAGCGTCATCAAAGACTCAATCAACCCAATGGCCGCCAAGATTAGAGCATATGGAAAAATAAAGGCTAGCGTGTCCCAGTTCAGGTCGATTACTGGTACGTTGAAAGAAGGAAGTCCGGCTTTAATACCATCGCCTCCACCGGCTTGAATAAAACTCTTTACTGTTTCGGTTTCTATACCTCCAAAAATTACAATGAACGACACTACCAATATGGCTACAAGTGCACCCGGAATATTCTTGTTGATTTTAGGGATAAAAACCATGATGGCCATGGTCAGCAGTGTTAAACCAAGCATAATAAAAAGTGACTGACCTGTAAGCCATTCGCCACCTACTTTAAACATGCCCAGTTGCGACATAAAAATCACAATGGCCAAACCGTTTACAAAGCCCATCATTACCGAATGTGGCACCATTCTGATGAACTTGCCCAGTTTTAGAAAACCAGCCGACATTTGAATAATGCCTGTTAATATCAAAGTAGCAAACAAGAACTGAAGGCCTTGACCTTCGCCCATAAGCTCACCTTCGGCTACCAGCGATACCATTACTACTGCCAAGGCTCCCGTAGCACCAGAAATCATCCCTGGCCTACCACCAAAAATGGAAGTAATTAGACCCATCATAAAGGCACCATAAAGCCCAACAATTGGAGAAATTCCAGCCACAAAGGCAAAGGCAACTGCCTCTGGCACAAGCGCCAAAGCCACTGTTAAGCCTGAAAAAATATCACTTTTGGCGCTGATTCTGTTTTTGTCAACAATTGAGAATGCTTCTCTAAAATTCATATGCGTTTTTGTAATAAGCCTGCAAAGGTAGGGCATTTCATTTAGACAGAAAGACTTACCTATGAATTGTTGGTTAAATCACACCACGGCAAAAGTAACTCATCATCAAAATTGACATTGAGTAACTAGACTTTCACAGAATGAAATTATCTTCGCGCATGGCAAAGTTTAGGGGAAAAAGAAAAGTACTAGAGCAAGTAAAAATCGAAGGCATTGCAGCAGAAGGAAAGTGCATTGCCCGTGTAAACGATGAAGTGCTTTTTGTGGAAGGCGTAGCGCCTGGTGATGTGGTGGACGTTCTTATTACCAGAAAGAAAAAGAATTTTATGGAAGGCAAGCCCCTTACTTTTCATGAATACTCAAAAGATAGAGTAAAGCCTTTCTGTCAGCATTTTGGCATTTGTGGAGGTTGTAAATGGCAACACATTCCGTATGACATTCAGCTAAAATACAAGCACCAGCAAGTGATTGATAATTTGGAACGTATTGGTAAAATCCCTTTGCCAGAAGTCAGTCCAATTTTAGGTTCTTCTAAAATCAAATATTATCGAAACAAGCTTGAATACACCTTTTCAAACTGGAAATGGCTAACGCAAGATGAAATTGCCACAGGCGAAGAACTCGACCGAAGAGGTTTGGGCTTCCACGTTCCGGGCAGCTTTGATAAAATATTGGACATTGAAACCTGTTATCACCAACCCGATCCTTCTAACGAAATAAGGCTTTCGGTAAGAAAATACTGTTTGGAAAACGATGTCCCTTTTTTCGACTTAAAGCGAAGAACCGGAAATGTCAGAAACCTGATCATCAGAAATTCATCGCTAGATCAATGGATGGTGATTGTTCAGTTTGCCATGGAGCATGAAAAGAATATGGGGCTGATGGAGCACATCAAAACCTCCTTCCCTCATATTCATTCCTTACAATACGTAATTAACGATAAGGGCAACGAAACTTTCCACGACCTAGAAGTGAAACTTTACTCTGGCGAAGCTCATATTACTGAGGCCATGGAAGATGTCCAGTTTCGAGTTGGGCCAAAATCGTTTTACCAAACCAATGCGGCTCAAGCATATGAGCTCTACAAAATTGCCAGAGATTATGCAGGTTTAAAAGGTGACGAAGTGGTCTATGATTTATACACAGGCACAGGCACCATTGCCAACTTTATTGCCAAAGACGCTAAAAAAGTAATTGGTTTAGAGTATGTAGAAGCGGCCATTGAAGATGCCAAATTGAATTCAGAAATCAATGGAGTGACGAACACCGAATTCTACGCAGGCGATATGAGGGAATTACTCAATGACGATTTCATGTCTAATCATGATAGGCCGGATGTGATCATCACCGACCCACCACGCGCAGGAATGCACGAAGATGTAATTGAAATGCTGCTCAAAATTGAGGCTGAAAAAATTGTGTACGTTAGCTGTAACCCCGCCACACAAGCCCGCGACTTGGCTTTACTCGATGTAAAATACACCGTTAAAAAAGTACAGCCAGTAGATATGTTTCCACAAACGCATCATGTGGAGAATGTGGTTTTGTTGGAAAGGAAATAAACGTTTAAGGCTGATAAATTAGCCAAAACTTCGTGAGCGCATCAAATTTTCTTTATCTTCCTTTTCAAAATCAAATAAACTCAATCATGCGTAAACAACTACTCACATTCTTAGCACTTTTTTGCTTTGCAAGTTTTGCTGTGGCCCAAGAAAAAAAGCCCATTACATGGCAAGATATTCCCACTTGGAAATACATGCAAAGCAATAGCTTTCAAGTATCACCAGATGGAAAGTGGATTGCCTACGGAAACGTGGCTTTGGAGGCAGATGGCGAGGTTATCCTTCAAAACATTTCTGACCCAAGTGCTGAAAAAAAATCATTCCCCATCGGCTCAACAAACTTCCCCTCGATTTCTTTTAGTGATGACGGGAAATGGATTGCGTTTAAGGAGTATCCTACGTTCGCTGAAAGCAAAGCAAACAAGGCCTCAAAAGGCAAACCGCTTCGAGACAAACTTACTTTGATCGAATTAGGAACAGATGAGAAGACAACTTTTGAAAACGTAATCAGCTTTTCTTTCAACGGCAAAGCAGCTTCGCATTTGGCCATCAACCTGGCTAAAGATGGAAATGGTGACGGCAAAGGTTCTGACCTTTTGATTCATCATTTAAAGACTGGCAAATCTCAAAACATGGGGAATGTCTCTGAATTCAGGTTCAATAAATCGGGTAGCCACTTGGCATATGTTGTTGATGCGGCCAATAAATCTGGCAACGGCCTTTATCTGCTGAATTTGACCAACAACAGCACCCAAATCTTAGATTCAGACAAGGCATCTTACAAGTCTATCAACTGGACTGAGAAAGGCGATGCTTTTGCTGCCTTAAAAATGGTTGAAGACAAAAAATACAAACAAGATCACGGTCAGGTAATTGGAGTGAAAAACCTAAACAACCCACAGGTTACCATTTATGATGCCCTGAAAGACAACATTGGTTTTGACCAAGCGTACACAATAAGCGGTAGTCGAAGACCAATGTGGTCAGAAGATTTAACCCGACTTTTTTACGGCATTCACCCACTGACACTAACGAAAAAAGATGATAAAAAAGAGCTGGACAAAGATTCGGTGAAAATGGCAGAAGCAAATGCCATGGAAAAAATCATGGCAGACACATCGATAAAGTCGATTGCCGATCTGCAAAAAGCAATTGCCAAACTGAACTCAGGACAAGAAAAGAAAGAGGCAAATACTGATAAGCCAGATATGACCATATGGCATTGGAACGACAGCAAACTCCAGTCGCGACAGCAGGTTACGGCAAATCAGGACAAAAATTACAGCTTCTGGGCCATGTATAATGTGGCATCCGCTAAGCATACCGCTTTACAAGACAGCAGTATGAAAGATTTAAGTATTCTACCTAAACATCGTTATGCCTTGGGGTCAGATGCTCAAGCTTACGAACTAGACATTAACCTAGACGGGCAGCAGTACAGCGACTTTTACATCGTAGACTTACTTACAGGTGAAAAAACTACGCTTTTCACTAAATTCTATATTCCATCATATTCTTCATCACCAAGACCCTCAACGGACGGAACCAAACTGATGTATGGAAAAGATGGACATTATTTCGTTTACGATATAGCGAGTAAATCAACAAAAAACATCACGGAAAATCTTCCGGTAACCTTTGTAGACGTTGAAGATGACCATAATGTAGAGAAGCCCATGGTGGGCGCCTTAGGCTGGAGTTCAGATGACAAGTATGTGTTACTTCGAGATGGTTGGGATATTTGGCAGGTGCCTTTAAATGGCAAATCATCATCTATCAACCTTACTCAAGATGGTAGAGCGAAAAAGATTCGCTACCAGTATAGGTTTGGACTTGATCCTGAGGAAAAAGGAATTGACCTTACTAAGCCAGTTTACGTCCGAACCTATGGTGAATGGAACAAAAAAAGTGGTATTTCCTTGCTTTCTCCAGCAAAAAAAGGTGGCCTATCTTCTGGAGCGAAATCTCTAATCTGGGAAGACGCTAATGTTGGAGGCCTTAGAAAAGCTGAAAATGCTGATGTCTTCTTCTTCAGTAAAGAGACCTTCAATATGCCAACAGAAATTTACATGACGGACGCCTCGCTTTCTTCACCAAAGCAAGTTACAGAAAACACACCTGATGCCGAAAAGTACCTTTGGTCAGACGGAACACAATTGGTGGATTACGTGACTGACAAAGGAGATTCATTACAAGGAGCATTATTTCTTCCAGCCAATTATGTAGAAGGGAAAAAGTACCCAACCATAGTTTACTATTACGAGAAACTTTCACAAACCCGCCATAATTGGGCAAACCCAGGATTTAGCGGAACAGGCTGGAACCCTACTGTTTACACCAGCAATGGTTATGCTGTGTTTATTCCAGACATCGTTTACAAGCTAGACGATCCGGGAATGTCAGCGGTTTGGGCAGTACTTCCTGCCGTAAAAGCCGCCATCGCTACGGGTGTGGTCGATGAAAATAATATCGGAATTCATGGTCATTCTTGGGGTGGTTACCAAACTTCTTTCCTCATTACACAAACAAACATGTTCAAGGCGGCTGCGGCAGGAGCACCTCTAACGAACATGATCTCGATGTATGATTTAATCTACTGGAACTCTGGCGGTGGAAACATGTCCATCTTTGAAGCTTCTCAAGGAAGGTTTAGTGGCGCCCCATGGGAAAACTGGGATTCTTACGAGCGAAATAGCCCAGTGTACCATGTGAAAAAAGTGAATACCCCACTCTTAATGCTTCACAACGACAAAGATGGTGCAGTAGATTTCACCCAAGGTATTGAGTATTATTCAGCTTTAAGAAGGCTGAAAAAACCGGTGATACTTATGCAATACAAAGGTGAAAATCACGGACTGAGCAAGCTTGAAAACCGAAAGGATTATAGCGTTCGTATGATGGAATTCTTCAATCATCATTTAAAAGGCCATGCTGCCCCAGACTGGTTAGAAAAAGGAATTGACAACCTTAAATTAGATGAACATTTAGAGAAAAGAGGTTTCTAAATTTAAAAACCAAATTGCTTTCAACATCATATCCCTCGATACACATCGGGGGATATTTTTTTTGCTAGTGACCTTTTTATGAAGTGGCGATTTTTAACTTAATATTAAAGGTAAAGCTAATATTAATGCTATTCCCATTCTTTGGCAACCAGTTAAAATTAGAAGGAAGAATCCTTTCTAAAATTTAAAAAGCGAATTGCTTTTGGAAGTACTCTTCAAAAAAAATAAGCCTTACTAAATTCAAAAATTCTGAACTGCCAAAGAACTTGATTAGTTTAAGACTTAAATAAAAGAAGCATTATGAACCAATTGATATTTAAAAACGGAGATAAATTAGATGCCATCGGGCTGGGAACTTGGAAGTCTGAACCAGGAGAGGTTTACAAGGCAGTAAGAGAAGCCATAAAACTAGGCTACCGACACATTGACTGCGCTTGGATTTACCAAAACGAAAAAGAAATAGGCAACGCTTTTGCCGATGCCTTTGCCGAAGGTGATGTAACCCGAGATGAGCTTTTCGTGACCTCAAAACTTTGGAATTCATTCCATGCTCCAGAAGATGTAATGCCTGCTTTAAAAGAATCGTTGAACGCATTACAGCTCGAATATTTGGACTTGTATTTAATCCATTGGCCAATTGCTCATAAAAAAGAAGCCATCAATCCAAAAACTGCTGACGATTTTATTCCGATTGACGAAATGCCCATTGCCGACACTTGGAAAGCCATGGAAGCTTGTGTAGAGGCGGGGTTAGTAAAACATATTGGCGTTTCAAACTTCAATATTCCTAAGTTGAAAAAGCTGATGGAAACCGCCATTATTCAGCCTGAAATGAACCAAGTAGAGTCGCACCCCTATTTGGCTCAGAATGACTTATTGCAATTCTGTATTGACAACAATATTCATTACACGGCCTACTCTCCGCTTGGGTCGCGCGATCGTGCCGAAGGAATGAAAGGGATTGACGAACCTGATATGTTTGAAAATGACGTGGTGAAGAAAATCGCTGAAGCTCACAATGTTCACCCCGCTCAAATTTTAATCAAATGGGCGGAAGCCAGAGGCACTGCCGTAATTCCAAAATCGGTAAATCCAGAAAGGTTAAAGAAGAACTTGAAGTCGGCTAAAATTGAATTGAGTAAAGAAGATATGGCCAAACTGAACAAGCTTGATAAAGGATACCGATTCCTGAACGGTAAGTTTTGGGAACGAGAAGGTGGAAGTTATACCGCTGAAGGCCTTTGGAATAATTAGACTTTCCAAACCTATAAAACAGAAGAGGTTACATCAGCAATGGTGTAACCTCTTCTGTATTTTTATGATTTATAAAAAAACCCCGACCAGTCGGGGTTCAGTAATCAAAAATCTATAATTTCTTAACTATATTTTCTTGACATTCACAGCGTTAAGTCCTTTACGACCTTCTGCTTTCTCGAATTCAACTTTGTCGTCTTTGTCGATAGCATCGATTGTACCAGAAACGTGAACAAAGATTTCTTCACCAGATGCGTCATCAACGATAAAGCCGAAGCCTTTATCATTGTTGAAGAATTTTACTACTCCTGTATTCATTGTAAATTGTAATAAGTAATTAAAAATTTTATTTGTATTACGGCAAATGTAGCTATTAGTTATGAAATCCAATAAAACCAGCAATAAAAAACTGTATATCGTTCGTCATGCCAAATCTAGTTGGGGCAATCCGCATCTATCTGATTTTGAGCGACCTTTAAATCATCGTGGTAAAAATGATGCGCCAGATATGGGCCAGCGACTGGCCATGAAAGGCATCAAACCATCGCTTATCATATCCTCTCCTGCCAACAGGGCATTGACCACGGCAAAAGTAATTTCTGCTAAAATCGGTTATCCTGTTTCCTACATTATGGAAGAAGAAAGGCTTTATCATGCTTCTACCGGGACCATTAAAGCGCTGTTAAGCCGAGTGGATGATCAGCACAACACAGTTATGATTTTTGGCCATAACCCTGGGTTGACTTACTTGATTAATGAAATCAGTCATTTTGATTTAGACAATCTACCCACCTGTGCGGTATGCGGTATTGAGTTTGAAATGGAAAGTTGGAAAGATATTCACAGTACTAAAGGTCATCAGTTTTATTACGATTACCCGAAATCGCAGCAATGATCTTCTCTTATAAAAACGGGTCGCTCCTACGGAGCTAAATTATCTATTCATTTGCCCCTAAGCTACAAACGGTAAGTCCCGCTGGGACTAGGACTAGAGTAGTTTGTATTATCGAATCTATGATCACAAGCCTACCAAAGAGTAAAGACTACTACTTAAAATACATAAACTCAGTTAAAAACATCTATGACTTAAAGAAAACTAACCTCGTAGAGGTGGCCTGCTTGTAACATAATCCACTAATCGCCAACAAGCCCCATCGGGGCGACCCGCTAAAATTGCTGTTAAAGCATACCACAGTTCCAAAAATCCAATCATACCTGAGGACAAAGCCAATCCATTAAGACACCCCATGTATCCGTGATGAAGCTAACCTCGTAGAGGCGGCCTGATTGTAGAATAGCCGCTAACGAACCTTAAGCCCCATTGGGGCGACCCGATAAAACTTCAAGACTAATCTAAATCACAAAATCTGTTTCAGAAGTTGGATGTAAAACTCAATTCCCTCTTCTATTTCATGGATGAAAACAAATTCATCGGCTGTATGCGATCGTGCCGAATCGCCAACACCGAGCTTTAAAGAAGGGTATGGCATTAGCGCCTGATCCGACATTGTTGGAGAGCCATACGTTTTTCCACCCAAAGCAATTCCCGCCTGAACAATCGGATGATCCATTGGAATGGAGGAAGGGTTCAACCTGGTAGATCGTGGCTCCACTTTGGATTTGACGTGCGCTCTGATAATCTCCAGAATTTGAGTGTTTGAATAACAATCTGTACTGCGCACATCAACTACAAACTTGCATTCATCAGGCACTACATTGTGCTGCTGGCCCGCATTAATCATCGTTACCGACATTCGCACTGGCCCTAGGGTTTTCGAAACTTCATCAAAGGCATAAGTACGAAACCATTCAATATCTTTCATGGCTTTGTAAATGGCGTTTTCGCCTTCATTTCGGGCAGCGTGGCCTGATTTTCCTGTAGCCACGCAATCCAACACCATCAATCCTTTTTCCGCTATCGCCAAATCAAGCAAAGTAGGCTCGCCCACTATGGCAAAATCTATATCGCCCAGTTCTTCTAGAATACTTTCCACCCCATTCTTCCCAGAAATTTCTTCTTCGGCTGTAGCCGCCAAAATCAAATTGTATTTTAGGTCAGGCTGATTATAGAAATTCAGAAAACAAGCCATGAGAGAAACCAGACTGGCTCCAGCATCATTGCTTCCCAAGCCGTAAAGCTTACCGTCTTCTACTTCAGGAGAAAATGAATCTTTGGTATAGCCCACATTCGGTTTTACGGTGTCGTGATGCGAGTTGAGCAGAATGGTGGGTTTACTGGCATCGAAATGTAAGTTCTTCACCCAAATATTGTTACCCTTTCTTTGACTTGAAATTTCTTTACCCTGAAAAAAGGCTTGAATCAAATCAGCCGTTTTATCCTCTTCTTTACTCAAAGAAGGAATAGCAATAAGCTGCTTTAGTAAATCGAGTGCCTCGTTGAATAACTGCATTTTAATTGCTGATTAGGGTTCCAGATTGGTCATTGGCCAAGGCTGGTAAGTTTTCAAAAGAACCGATTCTCACCGATTTAGTGCCATGAGCTAAGGCCAATAAAGCACAATCCATTTTGGGAAGCATGCCTTCATTGATCACTCCGCGCTCTTTTAGCCCTGCTACTTCTGCCCTTTTAATTTCAGAAATTACAGTCTTATTTTCGAAATCGGAAAGCACACCAGGTTGCTCGAAGCAGTAAATCAATTTCACTTCAAATTGCTGCGCCAAAGCAGCTGCCACAGAAGCCGCAATGGTATCGGCATTCGTATTGAGCATATGACCTTCGCCATCGTGGGTCAAAGGTGCCAACACAGGGATTAGTCCCGAATCGATAAGGTTTTTCAGGATTTCAGTATTGATATTTTCTGGCTTTACATCGCCTACAAAACCATAATCAATTGCTCCAATGGGTCTTTTTGTGGCTGGAATTACATTGGCATCCGCCCCAGTGAGACCTATGGCGTTTACTTTCAAGGCTTGTAGTTTACTGACAATTCGCTTACTCACCAAGCCACCATACACCATGGTCACCAAATCAATGGTTTCCGCATCGGTAATTCTTCGTCCGTCAATCATTTTGGCTTCAATGCCTAGTTTCTTACCAAAGTCGGAAGCAATTTTTCCACCTCCGTGAATTAGAATTTTCTCTCCTTCTAAAGTTGAAAACGATTTTAGAAAAGCATTTAAAGCCGATGCTTCATCAATGACCTTTCCCCCAACTTTAACAATGGTAAGTTTTTTCATTTTTCTTATTTATTTGGCCTCTCCCTAAATCCCTCTCCTAGGATAGGGACTTTACAGACTGCGAGTGTGTAGTGGATCTCTCCAAACTGGCAGTCTGTAAGCCTTCCCCCTCGGGGAATTCCGAAGTTTCGGAAGGATGGGGCTACATTAACAATTCGTAAAACACCGCTTGAGCTGCGTAAACTCGGTTTTCAGCTTGTTCTAAATGAATGGCATTTGGTCCATCTAAAATTTCATCTTTAATCACCAAGCCACGTCTTACGGGCAAACAGTGCATCACTTTCGCGTTTTCAGTCAATTCCAATTGCTTCGAACCGAAAGTCCAGCTTTCATCCTGAGATAAAATTTGGCCATAGTCATCATAAGACGACCAGTTTTTCACATACACAAAATCGGCATCTTTAAGCGCCTCTGCTTGGTCATGAAAAACTGGTACACCTTGGCGAAACTCTTCTGCCAAATCATAGCCCTCTGGATTGGCAATACTGAAATCAACGTCAGCTTTTCCCATCCATTCTGCAAAAGAATTGGGAACTGCTTGCGGTAAAGCCTTTACATGTGGCGCCCAAGTCAGCACTACTTTGGGTTTGCGCGTTGCTGTCCATTGCTCGTTGATCGTTACCAAATCGGCCAAGCTCTGTAATGGATGTCTGGTACCGCTTTCTAAACTCACAATAGGAACACCCGCATATTTGATAAAGGCATTCAAGAGTTTTTCAGAGTAGTCTGCTTCTTTGGATTTCAATTCAGGAAAAGTACGCACGCCCAACACATCGAAATAACGTCCCATCACGGCTGCAGCTTCCTTAATGTGTTCGGCCTTATCGCCATTCATCACCACGCCATCTTCGAATTCCAATGCCCAGCCGTCTTTCCCTATATCGAGCACAACGGCTTGAGCCCCTAGATTTTGAGCCGCCACCTGAGAACTCAAGCGAGTTCTTAAACTCGGGTTGAAGAAAATCAAACCGATTCTTTTGCCTTCGGCCAATTTGGTTTGAAAAGGATTTGCCTTTAACGACAAAGCCTTTTCAACCAGTGCATTTATATTTTGTACGTCTTTTACTGAAGTGAAATTTTTCATTCTTTTTTATTCGTTGCGGAAATGAATTCAATCATTCCTACATTTTGAGATCGTAATTCTGACCTCTTATTTGTTTAACTCTATACTTAATGCGGCTAAAAACTGATCCAGTTCGGCCTTGCTAATGTTCAGCGGTGGTAATAAACGAATCGTGTTTTTATTTGAAGCCGAACCAGTGAAAATGCCATGTTCAAAAATCAAGGCTTTACGCAAAGCGGCCACATCAAAATCAAATTCAGCACCGATCATTAAGCCCTTTCCTCGGACTTCCTTCACTTGTTCAATTTTCTTCAATTCGGTTTCAAGGTAAGTGCCCATTTCGGTAGCATTCTTGAGTAAGTGTTCTTCCTCTATCACTTCCAAAACTGCAAGCGAAGCAGCACAAGCCAAATGATTTCCTCCGAAAGTAGTACCCAACATGCCATGCCAAGGCTCAATTTCTGGTGAAATCAAAACACAACCCACTGGAAAGCCATTACCCATTCCTTTTGCCATGGTAATAATATCGGGGCGAACTACAGAATGCTGATGAGCGAAGAACTTACCTGTTCTTCCAGCCCCCGACTGTACTTCGTCCAGAATTAATACGGCTTCATACTTATCGCAGAGTTCGCGAGCTCTGGCTAAAAAGGCATCGTTTGGCGAATACAGCCCAGCAACTCCTTGAATGCCTTCAATAATTACACCTGCTACTTCATCATCAAAAGCTGAAGTTAAAGCCTCCAAATCATTCAAAGGCACAAAAACCACCTCGTGACCACTGTTGAATGGCGCTACGATTTTAGGATTGTCTGTTGCAGCAACTGCTCCAGAAGTTCTGCCATGAAAAGCATTTTCAACCGCAATAATTTTGCGTTTTCCAGTATGAAAAGAGGCCAGTTTTAATGCGTTTTCATTGGCTTCGGCACCAGAGCTACACATAAAAAACTGGTAATCGTAGTAGCCAGAAATTCGGCCCATCGCTTCGGCCAATTGATCTTGCAATGAATTTTGAACCGCATTGGAATAGAAACCAATTTTAGATAATTGATCTGTAATTCGTTTCACGTAATGCGGATGGGTATGCCCTATTGAAATAACCGCATGACCACCATATAAATCCAAATACTCTTTCCCTTCTTTATCCCAAAGTTTGGCTCCAAGCGCACGCACAGGCTCAATTGGGTAAAGCGGATAAACATCAAATAATTTCATAGTTATTAATTAAAAAGCACTTGGTTTCAGGTTCAAGCCTAGTTTTTCAGGCAAACCAAACATCAAATTCATGTTTTGTACGGCCTGACCGCTAGCACCTTTGAGTAGGTTATCAATGGCAGAATGGATCACCAAATAGCTGCCGTGTTTTTCAAGATGAAGCACACACTTATTAGTATTCACCACTTGTTTCACATCAATGGCCGCATCGCTTACCCAAGTAAAGGGATGGTCTTCATAATATTCCTTATACACCTGAATGGCTTCTTCCAAAGGCCACTCGCAATGCTGATAGGCCGTCACAAAAATGCCTCTAGTGAAGTTTCCTCTGTAAGGCACAAAGTTGATGGGCTTATCGAACCAAGGCTGAAGCTGTTGAAGGCTTTTCCCAGTCTCATCCATGTGTTGGTGGGTGAAAACTTTATAAGCCGAAACATTACTGTCGCGCCAGCTAAAATGGGTACTGGCCGAAGGTTGAACTCCAGCACCTGTTGAGCCCGTCATGCCAGAAAGGTGTACTTCTCTCAACATTCCGTTATAGGCCAAAGGCAGCAAAGCCAACTGAATGGCCGTGGCAAAACAACCAGGATTGGCCAAGAAACGGGCATTTTTAATTTCGTCACGATTGAGTTCTGGCAAGCCATAAACGGCTTCATTACTCATTCTGAAATCATGGCTTAAGTCAATAATCTTGACCGTATCTGGCACTTGATTCTCCTTCATAAATTCTGAAGAAGCACCATGTCCCATGCAAAGGAAAAGCAGATCAATATCGAAATGGATCTGATCCGTAAAGCAAAGTTCGCTATCTCCCAAAAGGTCGGTGTGCACATTATGAATAGGTAAACCTACCTGACTTCGGCTGTGGGCAAAACTGACCTCCACCTGAGGGTGATGAATCAGTAAACGCAGCAACTCACCTCCTGTATAGCCTGCTGCTCCAACTATTCCTGCTCTAATCATTTTCTTGATTTACTTGGTGATAAATGGCACTTTGGTTACCGAAAATCTTTGCAAATCCTTTTACGTCATCACCCGTCCAAGCATTGTTCATTTCTCCGTAGTTGCCAAATTTGGCCGACATCAAATCATGCTCAGATTCAATTCCAATCAGTTGATAACGGTAAGGCAAAAGTTTGAAAAATGCTTTCCCAGTTACAAATTTCTGACTGCTTTCCATCATGCTTTCTAAATCGCGCATTACAGGATCCATAAACTGTCCTTCGTGCAGCCAATTGCCATAAAATGCCGCCACTTGGTCTTTCCAGTAAATCTGCCATTTGGTGAGAATATGTTTTTCCAAAGCCTGATGTGCTTTGATGGTAAGGATGGCCGCTGAAGCCTCAAAACCCACCCTTCCTTTAATTCCAATAATGGTATCACCCACATGGATATCGCGACCAATGCCAAAAGGTGCTGCTATTTTCTCTAAAGCCTGAATGGCTTCAAATGGATGCTCAAACTCCTTCCCATTTATGGATTTCAACTCACCTTTTACAAAGCCCAATTCTAAATCCTCTTCCACTGTTTTGGTTACTTGAGTGGGCCAAGCTTCTTCAGGTAAATAACCTTTAGAAGTCAATGTTTCTTTTCCTCCAACCGATGTTCCCCAAAGGCCTTTGTTAATAGAATAAGCCGATTTCGAAAAGTCCATATCTACACCTTTCGATTTCAGGTAAGCGATTTCTTCTTCTCTCGAAAGTCGCATATCTCGAATGGGCGTGATGATTTCCGCATCGGGTAAATAGGTTTGGAAAATCATATCGAAACGGACTTGGTCGTTTCCAGCACCAGTGCTTCCGTGTGCTATATATTCTGGGTTAAGTGTTTTGGCATATTTGGCAATTGCCATGGCTTGACTCACCCTTTCGGCACTTACAGAAAGTGGATAAGTACTGTTTTTCAATATGTTACCAAAAATCAAATACTTGATTACACTTGAGTAATAGTTAGAAGTTTCTTCTATAGTTTTATGACTAGTCACACCCATTGCATAGGCGCGCTTTTCTACTTCGTCTAGTTCTTGCTGAGAAAAACCACCCGTATTTACCAATACCGAATGGATTTCTAAACCGCGTTCTTCGCTTAAATATTTCACACAATAAGAGGTGTCTAGTCCTCCGCTATAGGCTAAAACTACTTTTTTCTTATTCATCATTTTTCTTTCTTTTGGCTTCTGCCTTCAACAAAATATTTTTCTTAAAATTCACCCAGCGCTTGAACAAGTTAAAGTCTTTATCCAACTCGCGTTCTACCCATTGGGTTCTTTTAGGTTTTACGTTTTTCTCCCATTCCGGATTGTACAACATGGCTGTACAAATGCAGTTTGACCTGTTTTTGGCTTTTAATATCTCGTAATTGACACAGCTTTGACAGCCCTTCCAGAAATCCTCGTCTTGGGTCAATTCAGAATATACTACGGGTTTATAACCCAATTCTGAGTTGATTTTTAGCACCGCAGCACCTGTGGTGAGCCCGAAGATTTTTGCTGTTGGATACTTTTTCCTAGATAACCTGAACACGGCTGCCTTAATACGTTTTGACAAACCTAAGCCACGAAATTTATGAGATACAATGAGCCCAGAGTTGGCTACAAACTTTTCATGACTCCATACCTCAATGTAGCAGAAACCTGCCCACTCGCCTGCTTCGGTTACCGCCACTACGGCTTTGCCTTCACGCATTTTTAGCGATACGTATTCTGGGGTTCTTCGCGCAATTCCAGTGCCTCTAATTTTGGCAGAGTTGGCAATTTCTTCAATAATATCTTCTGTAAAGCGGGTGTCTTCTTCTGTGGCTACCCTTATTATGAATTTTGTTGATTCCATTCTCACTATAATTCTGGATTATGAAAACGACTCAATGTTTTCAGAAATCCTAAAAGGAAATATGATTAAAAATTTGAAAAAGAATATAGGTAATATTGGGGACTTGACTACCGCATAGGTAGTCTATGTATATGAGGCGACTAGCGCCTAAAAAACTTAGGTGTATATACAGCAAACTCAGACACAGGAAGTGTCAAGTTTACGGCTGATGATATGTTCGCTTCGTTCTTCATTCTGAAATGAGGGACAAAGGAAATGAAAAGTTTGGAATGGACAACGGTTTTATACAGGAATTTTAAAAACCCAATAAAAATGGTTCAAAACGCAGTATTTACGCACTCAATTTACGATAACCTGCTGGTGGCCTGCGATATGCATAATAACTCATCACCACTTCAATTGCTTGACGAATTGCCTGATTAATAGGCATCATCTTAGTACCTAGTTCGGTGTCAATACTTCGAAGTCTAAAGTAATAATCACTCATCATTGGTGCGGGAATACCTGCCTCCATATCTGCTTCAATCTTTGAAATAGTATCTGCTTGGCCTGCTTTCATGATTTTACAGGTAATGAATTTTGGCTTGCCGTTTTTATCGCGTGTAGCTGAATAACCAAAAAGCCGACAAATTAAACCTCGATATGCGTACTGAGAGCAACCTCCTTTGTCTAAGGAATCCTTCACTGGATTAAATAGCGTACACATGAAGCTTTCATTCGCCAGCAGGCCTTGATAAACTTCGTCAATTCGCTTGGTCAGGAAGAGGTGAAGGGCATAAGGAAGAAACTCTAAAGGAGTAGCCTCAATATTGGCCTTGAAGCAGCATTTTCCACAGCCCGAAACACAATGAAGACCACTTCTATCGCGAAGTGAATTCATTTCTTGGTCTAAAGCGGCAAAAATCTTTTCTACCGATTTTACTTTTCTGACGATTGACATAAGGGCTGCGAAGGTAGTGGAGAAAACCTTTGCTTTAACATTAGCTCAAATATTTACTTTTGGTAATTTAAACTCTTAAAACCAATGATTTAGAGTGTGTTCAACTGAAGGTCATTGTGTAAGAAACAGTGCAAAGATTAAGTAGATTTCAAATCCATCTTGATAATCATTAGTTTGTCTTTATAATTTCTTCATCTAGCTGTCCAGATATCAAGTATTTATTCGAATCCAGTTTTACTACATCTCTTATAGCATCCAATACATTCATGAATGATTCAAAAGGCCCAAACTCTATGCCGCTTAGGTTATCTGGTTCAACACTCGAATAATCATAAATACTCTCTAGGCCTTCCCCCGAATCATCAAACAACTCAAAAAGGAGCCCATAATAGCCAGTCTTATTCATTCCAAATGACACATATCTTAAGCATCTAAAATCTTCATGATAATACACACCAAGGTATTGTTCAATTATCTTTCCAGCATGTAAATATGGTAGTAATTCAGACTCTCCCAATTATCTCATAAATTTCTTTAATTGAGGTTATAACTTAGTGAAAACAACCTGTGACCTCACAGGTAGGGCACCTTCTTCTAGGCTTAAAAATGAAATACCTGTAAGCATATTCCCATTACTTTTTTCTACATAGATAATTCCAAAACCAGCGGTAAGTACTTCGGAAGAAAACTCGATGGCCATGTATTTTCCTAAAGTATGGGTGTAGAATTCTCGTTTTTCATGTTGGCCGTTTTCCCAAATAAAAAGCTCTCCTTTGGGTCTAAATTCAAAGGTTTTATTCTGAAAAAACCCCGAACTACCATTGGTACTCCATGAACTGTTTGTCAGCTCAAATGGAGCAACTTCTGGAGAAAAAGCAACAAAAAAATAGTCTGTTGGGCTTTCATCAATGGTTGATTTTAACACAAGCATACCTTCGGTATTAAATCCTCCGTAGAGTGTATCTTCTAACGATTCGAAGCGCACCTGTTTTCCATCTTGAATCACTTTCCACTCTTCTTTCACATCGGCATAGAAGCTTTCTGCCTTATTGCCCGGCAACACTGACAACAGCATAAGCCCAGGTTCTATGAAGCTCTGTTCATCGTCATAACCACCCTCATTATACTCCAACACTGCCCCGTCTTCTCCCATTACCATTTCGGGCGGAGAAGCCTTAATGTAAGCTAATAGCCAATTTCCATTAAGGCTTTGAGCACTAAGAGAGGTAGAAAAAACAATTAGAATTGATAATAATAAAACACGCATGTCCGAATATACGGTAAAAAGGCATTATCGATCGAGCCACTTTTTAAAATCTTGCACTTTGTCTCTGCTTACAATCGCATCGGTTTCGTCTGTATGAATTAAAATAAGTCGGAGACGAGAGTTTGAATAGGTGATAATATCCTTTACCGCCTCTAGCGAAACCAAGTATTTACGATTAATGCGGAAGAATTTTTGAGGATCTACCAACTGTTCCACTTGTTCCATGGTGTAGTCAATAATGTATCGGTTCTTCTCTTTAGTTTGAAGGTAAGTGGCCTTTTCTTGGCTAAAAAAGTATGCTGTTTCTGAAGTTGCAATGGTGTGAATATGCTCCCCAATTTTGACAACAAAGCGCTCCTTGTATTGCTTTGTCAGCATTTGCATGGCTTGCTGAATCAGCATCATATCCATACCTGAGTTTCGCTCAGGTGCGCTGGGCTTAAATCTGGCTTCATACTTTTCTAAAGCACTTTCTAAATCTGCTGGATCAATGGGTTTGAGCAAATAATCAATGCTATTTACCTTAAACGCCTGAATGGCATACTCATCAAAAGCAGTAGTGAATATGATGGGGGAAGAAACTTCTACCTGCTCCAAAATCTCGAAACTGAGTCCATCTGCCAACTGAATATCGAAGAACAGAAGATCGGGC
This sequence comes from Roseivirga seohaensis subsp. aquiponti, assembly GCF_001267955.1. Lineage (NCBI taxonomy): Bacteria > Pseudomonadati > Bacteroidota > Cytophagia > Cytophagales > Roseivirgaceae > Roseivirga > Roseivirga seohaensis. The sequence continues at coordinate 50,625 of NZ_JSVA01000013.1, read as the reverse complement.
TGAGGATTTTCTTTTAACCAATTCACCGTTCGTTTTACCGAATCGAGTTTGGCCAGTATTTCAATTTCTGGATTAATTTTTTCTAGTAAGCTAGCCAGCCTCTTGGCCGCCATCGACTCATCTTCAACAATCAGTACTTTCATTTCTCAAAGGCTAATAATGGAAGTTTCACAATAAATTCGCTCGGCCCATCAACCACCTCCACGGGTATTGGGCTTAAGAATTCATACCTAGATTTTATGTTTGAAAGCCCCATACCTGAACTTTCATCTACTGGAATATTCTTCTTCTGAAGGTTATTTCGAACCACCAGTTTTTCCCCATTTTCAATTTCAACATGAATAGTAAGTGGTTCTTCTTCAGCAATTACATTATGCTTAATGGCATTTTCTAAAAGCATTTGAATGGCCATAGGTGGAAGCATTTTTTGTTCAAAATCTTCAATATTTATTATCAACTGAAGCTTTTCGTCAAACCTTATTTTTTGTAGAAAGAGGTAAGAGTTAACAAATTCCATTTCGGTTTTCAGGCTTACTACCTCTTGGGCACGAGTATCTAAAACATACCGATACACTTTTGAAAGCTCACGAATAAACTTGGCCGCTTGGTCTTGATCTTCATACACCAAATTGGTTAGCGCATTCAAGCTATTAAATAGAAAATGTGGATTGACCTGATTTTTGAGTGTTTCATATTTGGCCTCCATCTGTTCTTTTTTTAGCCTTTCTGCATCCAAACTGGCTTTCTTCCAGTTCTTAAGAAACTCAACCGAATTCAAGAAAAAAGAAATAACGAAGGTAATTCCGACAGAGATTAATAAGGTCCATTTAATATCACCCAAATCAATGTCGAAGCCATATTTCAGCACTACATATAGTGAGTAAACAGCTGTAGGAGTATATGCAATTACGCCTATTACTCCCCAAATAAATCGCTTACTTGGGTTTTCTAACCAAGGGATTCTATAGGAAAGATAATTGGAAACATGTGCATTGCCTTGCCAGAGTAAAATCCACTGAATGGCAGAAATGGCCGTTGCTGCAAGGGCTACATTCCAAGCACTAAAGCAGGTACTACACCAGAAATAGGCAGAGGGGCCTCCAAACAATGCGATAAGCGCAGTTTCCTTAATCTCCTTTTTCCAGTTCAGTGTTTTGAGGTATCCCATTTAGGCTAAAGTACTGATTTTATACTTTCAATGTGTTGGCATATTTACCAACGCCAAATTGTTTTCTGTAACGGTTGGCATGATAAGCAATTAATGGCGAACCTATGGCAGCAGGCAAAACCCAAAGTAACCACCCCACATTTCCTAAGGCCTGAAAAAGGGCTCCATTTTGAACTAAAAAAGCTGTAACGCTAGCGATAAATGCACCTCCCATTAAATTCATATGGGCAAACCACCACCACATTTTATCGGGTTTGGTATTTCTAAACCCTTTGATGTTGAGCCACGCGGTATTGGCAGTGAAAAACCCGAAAATGATGGACAGATAACCAAAGCTTGATGAAAAATTGCTCAAGACTAAATACCTAATTCCCGCCCCAAAAAGAGTTAAGCCAAAAGCAATGGCAATAAAAGCCGCGATCCAATCGATAAGCAATGGTTGAAGCGTTTTTTTGAGCTTCAATACCCGTTGGCCTGCGAATGTCATATAGAAACTAAATACAGCTATGATGGTAAGAAAGAAGTTAAACCTAACGAAGCTTACAATTAAAATTGCGCTAATGAAGATCCAAACCATAGACCAAAAGAAAACCTTTCCGGCAGCGCGGTGAATCTTACCTCCTTTTCTACCAAAAAAAGCAGCCAAAATTCCTGAAAGCAAAGCAGTAACGCCTGCAGTTACGTGAGATAAGATGAGTACTTTTTCCATGATTGAATCTTTTAAGGAAGAAGAAAAATGAGGTGCTACCGACTTTCGATAGCACCATTGTTTTTACTTTCCGCAACTAGTCATTAACTGTTCAGCTACTTCAATTCCCCAAGTAGGATCAAAGCTTTTTCCTTTTTCTTCAGCATTAAAGAGAGGAATACTTTTCTGCGCCAAACCACAGGCGCCTGCTGTAGAAGAACCGAAGAACTGTGCTGTACCATATTGCATTTGAGCCATTAAAGCCATTGCTCTAGGATTTTCAGGGTTTAATTTCATGGCATAACCAAAAGTTTGTGTTGCCAAGCCCGATAATGACTGTCCTCTTGAGTTTGGATCGGCCGCCAATTGCGCCATGAAATAAAAGCCTTCTAAAGCCACTACTTCGCTGTTGTTAGGCACAAGCTCTTTCGCTTTTTCAACAAATGGCTTAGCCTTATCTAAAAGTTGGTCTTTGGCTTTTACACCCTCTGCCAATAATGAAGCATTAATATAACTAAGGGCAGCGTAATATTGAGGGTGCCACTGGTCGCTTGCATTGGAGGCTATACGTTCAAATTGACCGGCTGAAGCTTGTAGGTTTTCTAAATTTCGCTCAGCCCCCATCGACTGTAAGCCCTTTACCATGGCATTCATATAAGCCTCTTGGTTTTGAGCATTTAAGGTGAAACTTGTGATAAAAAGTGCGAGTAAAATTGTAAGCTTTTTCATGTTATGTTTTTTTTAAGTTTTGAGTTCGTTTTTTAATGATGACACTAAGGTGCAGCGAAATAATGCGGCTAGAAAAAAAGTGTTACCGAACCGTAGAATCTTCAGGATGAACCGTAATGAAGTAAAATTTCAAAGGGTCAAAACTCAAATTTCAAAAGGATTTCATCTAATGTCTAAATACTAACTACTACAAGTTATCCAGCTGATTCTCTTGCCCATCTTTTGTTAAGGTGATGAACAGGGCAAGAAAAATGAAACGCTTGGCGCCTTGCCCTATCTCCTGTCGTTCATAAATACCTTGAGCATTCGCTTGACCTGCATATTGGTAACCAAACACATTATCGCGCCCGAAGATGTTGGATGAAGACATGTACAGGATGATATTCGGTTTTATAAGGAAAGCAGCATTCAAACTCAAGTCGTGAAAAGTTGGTGTTTTATCATTCTGAAAACCAGACTTGTTCGGGTTGTGAAATGGCCTGCTCGAAGCAAAATTATATGTAGCTCCAAATTGAGTTCTTAACGGCACAACAAAATGTTTGGCCACAAAAGAGAAGTTGTGATTAGACACAAATGAAGGCGTAGCTAAACTCGAAAAATCTCGATAATCTCTTTTTGAATCCACGTAGGAGTAAGAAATCCAGTAGTCAGTATTTTCAAAGGTCTTACTATCTCTCCAAAACACATCCACCCCTTTGGCCTCACCAAAGCCAGCATTTGAGTAATTATTAGGGTTGAAATCATTCTCGTCAATGAACTTCACCAAGTCGTCATATTTTTTAAAATAGGTTTCTACCCTGAAAACACGATCATTATGAATGTATTGATAGTTCAGAATGTAATGCGCTGCCTTCTCTGGTTTTAAATTCTGATTTACCAAAGCATAGTCGTTTTGAGCAGATTGCAAATACTGCCCATAGGCCAGCGAAAACTGCCCTTTTTCTGTCAGCTTATACGACATCGCTAATCTCGGATTCACCCACGTTTGGCTCAATAATGAAGAGTGTTCTAAACGCAATCCCGTGCGCACTACAAACTTATTCGAAGCGAAATAATCCGTTTCAACAAAAGTGCTCGTAATGTTTTCTTTAAAATCGAAGGCATCATTTGGTCCATTTATTATGTTGAATTTATTGGTGTATTTCTTAGCGAAAAACTCGGCCCCCATATTTACGCTCACCTTTTCGGCTGCTTCCCAGTTAAAAGCGAGCTTAGCGTGAACGCCTTTTTCGTCCTCCTCAATCTCATCAGTATTGAAGTCAATTTCCTCTTGGTTCAAAGTGGTAGAAACCCCAGCCCGAACCGACCAACGATCAGCAATAATGTCTTTGTAGCTCGTATTCAAATAGAAGTAATCATTACCAATCGAAACGGTGTCTTTCGCTCCACCATTATTGATGTTGGGTTGGCGAATGCTCAGGTTCGAAATGTCCATATTGGTGTATACTTTCAATAAACCAGTTCCATTTATTTTTTGTCGGAAAACCAATTCGGCTACTTTCCCATTAGGCGCCTCTTTCCAGTCAAAATCCTGTTTGATCATATCTTGATAAGGGCGTAAATCGGTGTATTGAACCTTGCCTGAAATACTGGAGTTCTCCCATTTTTTGGTGTAGGCCAAATCGCCTCCAACCGTCATTACCGAAATATCAGCTTGGGTTTTCTCGGCAATATCGTTGGAGTTTAAAACCAAGGCCGAAGAAAGCGCTTGGCCATATTCAGCCGAATATCCTCCCGTACTAAATATGGTTCCTTTAAACAAAAAAGGACTAAATCGTCCTCTAGTGGGCACATTTGGAGCCGTAGCACCAAATGCATTTCTCACCTCAAGTCCATCAATAAAAACCTTGGTTTCGTAGCCTTCGCCTCCACGAACGAATAACCTTCCTGATTCGCCAACAGTGGCGGTACCAGGCAGAGTGTTTATTGCGCCCATAATATCACCAGCCGCACTGGCTGTTGTTACAATATCGAGAGGTTTGAGTACTGTTACTTTTTTGATGTCGCTGGCTTCAAATGCCCCAGCTGTAATCGTAACGCCATCAATTTTATTGATTTGCTCTTCTAAAATGGCATCGACCTGAATTGGTTGACCATTCAACTCAAGTGTTTTCTCGAAGGTTTTAAAGCCAATAAAGCTTACCATTAGGGTTCGCTGTCCTGTCTCGCTTGTTTGGAAACTGAAGGAACCGTCATTTTTAGAGTTTGCACCATCAAATGATCCTTTAATGTACACATTGGCAAAAGGGATTGCTGCTCCTTGATTGTCTGTTACTTTTCCTGAAATAACAGTTTGTGCCTTGGCATTGGAAGCAATGGCCAACACAAAAAGAATAATAAATTTGAAACACTGCATTGTTGTTGTTTTTTGAGTTTCAGCCCCAAGGGCTCGTTGTTGACTCAAATGTGCAATACACCGTTTCCGAATTGAAATTAGTCTTACCGAATCGTAGAATTGGACGGATGAGTTGTGAGTTCTAAAAGGAAGTGACTAAGGTCAGCACATCGTAATCCAAAATTATTATGTTTTTAGAATCACTTATTCAATGCTATCATAAGCATCATTAATGGTTTTTCAACACAAGCCATTATCTTAGCTAACAAATCAAAACCTTATGAAAACCAAGACCTTATTTTTCCTCTCGCTCTTACTTGTCTGTTTAATACAAAGCTGTGGATCAGGAACCACTCAAGAAACCACAAATGTTGAATATGGCAACCCTCCAGCTGAAGGCTTTAACCTAGAAGGTTCTGACCCAAAAGCCATTGAAGTAGCCGATCAAGTAATGGAAGCCATGGGGGGACGTAAAGCATGGGACAACACCCGACATATTGCATGGAATTTCTTTGGCGCTCGTGATTTAGTTTGGGACAAATGGACAGGTGATGTACGCATTGATATGCGCAATACTACTTTCCTAATCAACATTAATGATAATACTGGAAAAGCATTTATAGACGGAAGAGAAATCACCGATTCTGACACATTAAACAATCTAATTGGCAGAGGTAAAAGTGCTTGGATCAACGACTCCTATTGGTTGCTTATGCCTTTCAAATTAAAAGACTCGGGCGTTACATTAAAGTATTTGGGGGAAGAAAAAACCAATGAAGATGTATTGGCAGATAAGCTTGAATTGACATTCGATAAAGTAGGAAACACTCCAAATAACCGCTATTGGGTATGGGTAGATAAAACAGACCATTTGGTTAAGCAATGGGCTTATTATCGTAATGCGGCTGACACTACCCAAGGCTTCAATGTTCCTTTTAGAAATTACCAAAAGATGGGCAACATCTTAATTTCAGGAGACCGAGGCGAACGCCAACTCACCAATATTATGGTATTTGATGAATTACCTTCTTCTGTTTATAAATCGCAAGAAAAGCCAGATTTGGCTGCCTTGAAAAACCAGTAAAAACCCCATGAAGAAATTAATATACTTATTTCCAATCCTCTTCTTACTAGGCTGTGGAAGTTCAGAGAAAAAAGAAGAAGAAAGCAAAACACAAATCCCTTATTGGCAAGCACAAACGTCTGGTTCAAAAGCTAGTTTACGAGGTCTAAATGCCGTAACAGAAAATGTAGCCTGGGCCAGCGGCACCAAAGGAACTGTGCTCAGAACAATTGACGGAGGAGAAACTTGGGAAGACGTAAGTGTTCCAGCATCCGACACTATCGACTTTAGAGATATTCAAGGCTTTGATGAGAATACGGCCATTGTATTGAGTGCAGGCCTACCAGCGGTGATTTACAAAACCACTGATGGCGGTCAAAGTTGGCAACAGAAATACTTTTCTATGAAGGAAGGCACTTTCTACGATGCTATGGATTTTTGGGACGATCAAAACGGAATCATTTTTGGCGATGCGGTAGATAGCCGATTGCTAATTCTGAAAACCAAAGATGGTGGTGAAACCTGGCAAGAACTTCCTTTCGAACAAAGACCGATTGCTAAAGATGGACAGGGTGGTTTTGCGGCTAGTGGCACTTGCTTAATTACGAATGGAAATTCAGATGTTTATATAGGTTTAGGCGGAGAAGAAGCTAGTCTTTTTTATTCTTACGATAGAGGTGAAACTTGGGAGAAAACCATTACACCGCTTCAATCAGGTGAATCCACTGCTGGAATTTTTTCCATTGCCTTTAAAAATGAAAACGAAGGTCTTATGGTCGGGGGTGATTATCGTGGAGATTCGCTTACCCGAATCAATAGCGCTTACACCTTAGACCGTGGAAAATCGTGGTTTCCTGTAATGGCTGCTTTAAAACCACAAGGTTACAGGTCTGGAGTTGCTATTTTCAATGATTTGGTTTTGGCCGTAGGCAGAGAAAGTTGCGATTACTTTAGAGAAGGAATGGAAGGTTATGCTCCAATGGAAGGTAAATATTATGCTGTAAGCGTATCCAAAGACAAAAAGGCAGCCTATGCTTCGGGCCCTGGAGGCTCGGTGGCAAAATTAGCCTTCAAGGAATAAGATTGCTCACAGAATTTGTAATCAAATAAACGACTGAGGTTTATTTGATTACAATTTTTGTTTTTGGCTTTTTATTGAAGTCTTCTTTAATAAAGAGCCTATATTCCCAACTAGCCACTTTTTTGTCGTCCGAAATTACATATTCCTTATTTGAAACTGATTTAATCTTATTATCAAATTCAATAGTCTGCTTATAAGAAGCATCACCGAACAACATTGCAGCCATTTCTAAATCAAGTTCTTCTTCTCCATCTTCCTGAAGTCCTTTTTTAAAATTATCGACTATTCCATTGTTTTCAGTTCTTTCAAAAGTATTGCCCTTTTGGATAAAAAAGGTTGTCAGCTTAGTTGAGCCCACTTCTGTGGAGTCACGGTAAAACTCACTCATTCCCGCATTCAAGGCATCTACATTTGCAAAGTCAAAAAGCACCTCATACTTTAGGTTCTCTCGGTCAAACTCGTTCCGCCAATTAGATACTCCGTTGATTGCCTCCATTCGAGCCACCTTCTCCTCAAAACTCACCTCCATCTCATCCATGCTCTTAATGAACTCGTCATCTGCTCCGCCTAAAGACTTCATCATTTCAGCCATTTCACTCATATCAACGGCCATAGAATATGTACCACTACCATCATTTTTGAAAATGAATTTCTCTATGATCTTAACACATGAAGTAAGACATATTGAGAGACTGAGAATACAGATTATCGAAAGGAATTTTTTAGTGGTTTTCATAAGATGTAGGAATTTGAAATAAATATAAGCGATTAGCCTAAATCTGATTACAGATTAATAGAAATAAATTTTGATGATATTCTACTAAACCTCAAAAATGACTTCGCTATTTGGCACTCTAAATCGCTCTGAATAAACACCCCCTTCTGCTGCCGGACCGCAACCAATCACCATAGTTACTTCTGCTTTTCGCGGAAGCTTAAGAAACTTTTTAATCCGAAGTGAGTCCATACCTTCCATTGGGCAAGTATCGTAACCTTCAGATTTCATGCTCAGCATAAAGGTTTGGGCAGCCAATGCAGCACTTTTATGTACACTAATACGAACATCAGTAGCATTTCCGTGACGCACCATTGGCCTGTTTAGACCTACAAAAAAGTAGATGCACTTTTTAATAAAACCCCAAACGCCAAAAGGGTCGTTGTAGTAATATTTAGGAATTAGGCTTTCGTAATAGTTAAGTGCCCTCTTGGCTGCCTTGGTTTTAGGTTCGCCATAAACCCTTTTCATTTCTTTTACCAAAGCTTTTTGCCTTGTTCGCCAAAGATCTTTTCGAGCTACAAATACCACCAATTCTCTAGCAGTTTTCGCAGCCTTCTGATTCATACACATCCAGCTTACCTTTTCAAGGGCTTCTTCGGAACGAATTCTATAAAATTCCCAAAGTTGCATGTTGCTGCTATTGGGTGAAAGAATAGCCCTTTCCAAACTTCGCTTAACAGCATCTGGGTCAAAATCTGCTTTATCGTCATAAATCCGCACTGACCTTCTTTCTTCAACAATCTTATCAAATACTATTGCGCTTTCTTTCATGTTATCCATACACTAAGGGAATCAAGGTTTCTGATAAAACAGCTAAAAGAAGAATAGCTACAACATTAAGAATAAATCCAGCCCTAATCATTTGCTTCATGGGGATCATTCCAGAAGAAAACACTATTGCATTTGGCGGAGTAGAAATGGGCATCATAAAGGCATAGCTTGCCGCCAAAGTAACCGGCAACGAAAGGTACATTGGGTTAATATTTAGACTAATGGAAATTCCTAAAACTACCGGCACAAAGATAACGGCAAGGGCTACATTACTCATAATCTCGGTCATAAACAGCATAAATGCACTTAAACCTAAAACCAATAGTAACTTACTGACATTGCCTTGTTGGGCTATTGTTTCGCCTACAATCTGAACAATTTCAGTAGTTTCCATGGCCTTGGCCAACGTGAGACCACCTCCAAAAAGTAATAGAATTCCCCAAGGTAACTTTTTGGTATATTCCCAATCCAATAAAAATTCTCCTTTCTTCAAACTAACCGGAGTAGCAAACATAAAAATGGCACCTACCATGCCTATTAAGGTGTCGTTTAGCAAGTTGGTATTAAACCAAGTATTTAAGTTTCCTCTGAGAATCCAGGCAACTGCAGTAAGGACAAATATAATTGCTACCAACTTTTCTGCTCGGCTAATCTTTCCCAGCAATTTGATTTGGTCGTCAATAATTTGAGAGGAATCAGTCAGGTTCTTGATTCTACTAGGGAAAAGTACTTTAGTAAGCAAAAGGTAAGTAATGGTGAGCATGATAAAACATGTAGGTATACCCACTTTCAAATATTGAGAGAAACTCACCTCATAATTCATCATTTCACTCATAAAACCCACCCATGCCACGTTAGGCGGAGTTCCAATAATGGTGGCAGTACCTCCGATGTTAGCGGCATAAGCAATGCCTAACATGAGCACTAATGAAAACCTCTTTTTCCCTTTGTCTTCTGTCCGATCCAATTCTAGCAAACTGGTAATAGATAGTGCAATTGGCAGCATCATCACCGTTGTAGCTGTATTGCTAATCCACATAGAAAGAAAGGCAGTGGTAAGCATAAAACCCAAAATAATTCCATTTGGATTGGTGCCTGTTAGACGGATTAAGTTCAATGCGATTCGTTTGTGCAGATTGTGCTTTTCCATTCCTAAACCCAAAATAAAACCTGCCATAAACAGAAATATAATAGGGTTTGCATAAGGTGCAGTAGCTTCGTTTGCATCGAAAACACCCGTAAGTTGAAACAAGACAATGGGAAGTAAAGCAGTAACAGGAATGGGAGCAGCTTCGGTAATCCACCAAATAATCATCCAAGCAGCAATACCAACCACCTTCCATGCTTCAGGAGATATCCAGAAATCGGGAGAAAAGGTTAGGATGAGAAAAAATACTAGGGGTCCAGCAAATAGGCCAAAAATTTTTGCGCCTTTGAAATCAGGTGTGCTCATTTTATTTTTTGGATGACCTACTAAGATAGTATTTTAATAGAGTGTTGTTAAGCCTAGGCGATTCAAATTCCTATTTTTCTAACAGGCCTAAAAAAAGAAAAGAGCCCCAACCTCGAGCTCTTTTTCTTAATCAACCTTAAAATACTAAAAACTAACTATGTATAATCAACCTTAATCTATATTCTTACCTGATAAGTGTTGTTTATCAATTCTTCTTTCTAAACACTTATGGGTAGGTATACCGACAATCGATAAAAATTGTTTCAGTTTTCAGAATAAAATTTCGTTAAAAAAGGTTAACAGTTTTTTCGTTCACAAAAGCTTGGGTTGTAATTCAGCCAAACGGAACATCTCAAGCAATTAATCCTTTGGCTTAGCCATTTATTATTCTATTTTTGCCACAAATTTAAACCCGCTGTAATGAGTGTTTTAGTCAATAAAGATTCTAAAATTATAGTTCAAGGATTTACCGGTTCTGAAGGTACTTTCCATGCTGAACAAATGATTGAATATGGTACAAATGTAGTTGGTGGTGTTACTCCAAATAAAGGAGGTCAGCTACACCTAGGCAAACCTGTTTTTAATACTGTTGAAGACGCAGTGACTTCAACAGGTGCAGATGTTTCCATTATTTTTGTTCCACCTGCTTTTGCGGCTGATGCCATTATGGAAGCGGCTGATGCTGGAATATCTGTAATCATCGCTATTACCGAAGGAATTCCTGTAAAGGATATGGTAATGGCTAAAGAATATATCAAAAACAAAAATGTTACTTTGATTGGCCCTAACTGCCCAGGTGTAATTACTCCTGGCGAAGCTAAAGTTGGTATCATGCCTGGCTTTATTTTCAAAAAAGGTAGAATTGGTTTAGTATCTAAATCAGGTACATTAACTTACGAAGCTGCTGACCAGTTGGTGAAAGCCGGTTTGGGTATTTCTACTGCAATTGGTATTGGTGGCGACCCAATTATTGGAACTCCTACTAAAGAAGCCGTAGAGCTTTTAATGAACGATCCAGAAACGGACGCTATCGTTATGATCGGTGAAATTGGCGGTAACTACGAAGCCCTTGCTGCTGAGTACATTAAATCAACAGGAAACAAAAAACCTGTAGTTGGATTTATTGCTGGTCAAACAGCGCCTCCAGGCAGAAGAATGGGCCACGCTGGTGCAATCATTGGTGGAGCAGAAGATACTGCAGAAGCCAAAATGAAAATTATGTCAGAGTGCGGAATTACTGTAGTTAATTCTCCTGCAGATATCGGAGCTACAATGGCTGAACTATTGAAAGCTTAAGAAGAATAAATCTTAGAAAATATTAAAGCCTCATTTTGAGGCTTTTTTTATGTCCTATTGGGCGGAAGCAAGTTGGTTCAAGGCAATCCAAGCCATCAGACCAATCCCCAATTCAATGGCATCTTCGTCTATGTTGAATTTAGGTGTATGCACCCCCAAAGTAGTTCCTTTTACTGAATTACCTGTTCCCAAACGATAGAAGCAAGAAGGCACCTCATGCGAATAGTAGGCAAAATCTTCTGCCCCCATCCATAAATCTAAATCCACAATATTTTCTGCACCGAGATAAGCTGTTGCTGCCGCACGTGCTGATTGCGTAGTTGTCGGGTCATTGGTTAAGTAAGGGTAACCAACGTCAATCAACACATCACAACTCCCTCCCATTGCCTCAGCAAGTCCTTCAGCAATGCTTCTTATTTTTTTGTGTGCCTCAAAGCGCCACTCCTCGTCTAAAGCCCGAAAGGTTCCTCCGATTTTAACTTCATCCGGAATGATATTCTGCGCATGGCCACCTTCAATTTGCCCAAACGAAAGCACGGTTGGTTTTTTAGGGTCAGCATTTCTGCTCACTACTTGCTGTAACGCCACAATGATATGCGATGCAATCAGAATAGGGTCAATCACTTTATCAGGCAGTGCAGCATGACCACCTTTACCTTTTACGGTAAGGTAAATTTCATCAGCACTGGCCATGTATTGCCCTTCTCTAAAACCAACTTTCCCTGTCGGAATATACGGCATCACATGTTGCCCAAACATATTATTTGGTCTAGGGTTTTCCAAAGCTCCATCTTTAATCATTAAAGATGCGCCCCCTGGGTTTTTCTCTTCTCCCGGCTGAAAAACAAGCTTTATAGTTCCTTCAAACTGATCTTTAAGTTGCACTAAAATACGGGCGGCACCTAAAAGACATGACGTGTGGACATCGTGACCACAAGCGTGCATTACCCCTATATTCTTAGATTTATAAGAAACTTCATTTTGCTCCGTAATCGGCAAAGCGTCCATATCGGCACGCAAAGCCACGGTTTTGGAGGCTGGATTCCTTCCTTCAATTAAGGCGGTTAACCCTGTTCCAGCCACTCCTTCCTTTGGTTCGATTCCTAATTTACGCAATTCAGCCGCCACATATTTTGCGGTTTCAAACTCCTTGAAAGAAAGCTCGGGGTTTGCATGAATATGCCTACGAATATTGACAGTATCCTCTGCATACTGAGCAGCAAGCTTTTTTACGTCATTCAACAAACTCATTTTTCAAGCTTGAATTGCTCTGGAACTACAGTAGCGGTTGGGTAATATTTCTTTATTTTTTCATAAAGCGGTTGGGCTTCTATCTGCTGATAGAACTCTCCAATCTTCACGAAATAGGTCGGCAATTTGTACTGAATCTGCGCCTCCATTGCTGGAAGAATATCGAAAAGGCGATTTCTGATTCTACCTGCCTCAACTTCATTGGTACCAGAATAAACCATAATGGTATAGCCAGAAAGTGTTGCCAAGGTATCATTTCTCACGGCAATGGAATCCATCACGGCATCCATCTTATCTGATATTTCATAAGTTGAGCGGATGGCTTGATTATTCAATACTTTGATTGTATCGCCCTCCTTAGATTGTACCTTAACAGTTGGGCGATATTTCGATAAATCATCAGAATAACTCAAATCAACATCGTCTCGCTTTACATCCTTTTTAGGAATAGCCTGATTGGTACAACCAACCGACAACAGGACTACTGTCAGAGTCAATAAAGTATTTGAAACAGACTTAATCATTAATAACTACGCATTTATTGCTCAGAATATCTTCTTCCACTTGCTTAAACTTAACGTCATTTTTAATGGTTCCGTCTTGATACTGAACATTTACTCGATCGTTTCTTCCATAAATCTTTTCAGACTTAATAGGAGCTGTTTTTTCTACCGGAGGTCTGTTTCTAGTATCTTGTCTACTTGCCAAAGCAGATTTAGATTCTTCCTTACTCTCATTCAATTTCTGCTGACTTCCTCTACTTCTTGCCTCTTGCACCCTATCTGGCGCTTGTTGAGGGATATCGGCTTTGGTTAAGAAAGAAACGGTTTCTTCATTTACTTTAGAAAGGAAGGCTTTAAACAATTGGAAAGCTTCGAATTTATAAATCAAAAGTGGATCCTTCTGCTCATAAACCGCATTCTGTACCGACTGCTTCAAGTCATCCATGTCGCGAAGATGTTCTTTCCAAGTTTGGTCAATTACAGCTAGTGTAATAGATTTTTCCATGGCCTTGATCAGCTCAGCATTTTCTGTTTCAACAGTCTTATTCAGGTTAACAGCCACTCCAATCTGCCTTTTTCCATCAATAAATGGAAGGAGAATGTTCTCAACTGTAGCGCCTTTTTCTTGTTGAATATGCTTCATCAACGGCAGTGTTTTTTCCGCTATATTCTTGTTCTTCTTGTTATAATCTGCATAAACCTCTTCATACAAATCATTGATAAGCGTGTTTACATCAGATTGCGTGTATTGATCCAAATTAATTTTGGTATCCATACCTAAAGTACCAATGCAACTCAGTTTGAATCCATCGAAATCGTTTGTTGGTTTTGTATTGTTCACAATGTCTTCACAAGTGTCGTACATCATGTTCATAATATCCAACTGTAGACGCTCGCCCATCAGCGCATTTCTTCTTCGTTCGTAGATCACAGAACGCTGTTGGTTCATAATGTCATCATACTCCAAAAGTCGTTTTCTGGTACCGAAGTTATTTTCTTCCACCTTACGCTGTGCTCTTTCAATAGATTTGGAAATCATGGAATGCTGAATCATTTCACCTTCCTTCAATCCCATTCTATCCATTAATTTGGCCACTCTGTCTGAGCCAAAAAGCCTCATTAGGTTATCTTCTAACGAAACAAAGAATTGAGATGAACCTGCGTCTCCCTGACGGCCCGCTCTACCTCTTAACTGACGGTCAACTCGTCTTGACTCATGTCTTTCTGTACCAATAATGGCAAGACCGCCAGCAGCTTTAGATTCTGGCGATAGTTTAATATCTGTTCCACGACCCGCCATGTTGGTAGCAATGGTTACCGTACCTGGTCTACCAGCAGCGGCTACAACATCGGCTTCTCTAGCGTGTTGCTTCGCGTTCAATACTTGGTGCTCAATCTTTTTCAGATGAAGCATTCTACTCAATATCTCTGAGATTTCAACCGAAGTAGTACCCACAAGTACCGGTCTGCCTTCAGCAGTTAACTCAACGATTTCATCGACTACGGCATTAAACTTTTCTCTTACCGTTTTATATACTTTATCCTCTCTGTCTTCTCTTGCAATTGGTCTGTTGGTAGGAATTACCACTGTATCCAACTTATAGATTTCCCAGAACTCACCTGCTTCTGTTTCGGCAGTACCCGTCATACCTGCCAATTTGTGGTACATTCTGAAGTAATTCTGCAATGTGATTGTAGCATAGGTTTGAGTAGCATCTTCTACCTTCACGTTTTCCTTTGCTTCAATGGCTTGGTGTAGTCCGTCAGAATACCTACGACCGTCCATTACCCTACCGGTTTGCTCATCTACAATTTTCACCTTACCACCATCAAGGATGTATTCTGTATCCTTTTCAAACATGGTATAAGCTTTTAGCAGCTGGTTCACGGTATGTATTCGCTGGCCTTTTACGGAGTAATCTTGAATAGCTTCTTCCTTTTGTTTCAGCTTTTCCTCATCCGATAAAGTTTCATCTTTCTCTAGTCTGGCAACTACTTCTCCAATATCGGTCATGATAAAGAAGTTTGGATCTTCTCCTTCGCCAGTAATCAAGTCTGTTCCTTTTTCAGTAAGATTAACCGCGTTGGTCTTTTCATCAATAGTAAAGTAAAGCGGTTCATCTGCCTTAGGCATGTTTTTCTGATTGTCTTGCAGATAGAAGTTTTCTGTTTTCTGCATTACCATCTTCATTCCTGTTTCACTAAGGAATTTAATCAATGGCTTATATTTTGGAAGACCACGGAAGGCTCTAAACAAAGCTAATCCACCTTCTTCCTCGTTTCCTTCTTTGATTAATCTTTTGGCATCGTTCAAGTATTGAGAACATAGCTTCTTTTGTGCATCTACCAATTTGGTTACACGTGGCTTCAATTCATGAAACTCGTGTTCATCCCCTTTAGGAATCGGCCCCGAAATAATTAATGGAGTTCTAGCTTCATCGATCAATACTGAATCGACCTCATCGACCATAGCATAATGATGCTTGCGCTGCACAAGTTCTTTAGCTTCTCTGGCCATGTTGTCACGCAGATAATCAAAGCCAAACTCGTTATTAGTTCCGTAAGTAATATCAGCACGGTAGGCTTGTCTTCTTTCTTCAGAGTTAGGTTGGTGCTTATCAATACAGTCGATGGTAAGACCATGGAACTGGAATAATGGCGCCATCCATTCTGAATCTCGTTTTGCTAAGTAGTCGTTCACCGTAATTACGTGAACACCTCTTTCGGCCAAAGCATTTAGGTAAGCAGGCAAGGTAGCCACAAGCGTTTTACCTTCACCAGTAGCCATTTCGGCAATTTTGCCTTGATGCAAAACAATTCCACCGATAAGTTGAACATCGTAGTGAAGCATCTCCCAAGTCACCTCAGAGCCTGCAGCTAACCACTTATTCTTCCAAACCGCTGTATCACCAACAATTTCTACCTGAGGGCCAATAGACGCAATTTGCCTATCGTGCAAAGTGGCCTGAACTTCAAGTTTACCTACTTCTTTTAATCTTCTTGCGGTTTCCTTTACTACAGCAAAGGCATCGGGAAGCACATCCATAAGTACTTTCTCAAGTTCTTCATCGCGCTTCTCTTCCAATTTATCTATTTGATCAAAAATGCTCTCTTTTTGAGCAATCTCAAGACTAGTTTCGCTATCAATTCTTTTATGAAGTGCCTCTAGCTCTCCATCAATTTCTTTAAGGTAGTCTTTAATCCTTCCTTTAATTTCTTGGGTCTTCCCCCTTAAGGCCTCATCAGAGATGTTCCTCATTTCGGCAAACGCCTTATTGATCTTGTCAACGTAAGGTTTTACCTCTTTAATATCGCGATCTGACTTTGATCCGAAAACCTTTGCCAACCCCTTTGTTAAAAAACTCATACTGTATTTTTAATATGGTCTAAAGTTAATTTCTTGTATAGAAAAAGGAAACATAAGCTTGATTTATATTCACAGCTCTATTACTCCTTCGAATACTTTTTCTGCAGGACCTATCAAATAGATATCCTTAAAAATATCGCCCTCTTGGTTAAAAGAGACTTGAAGTTCTCCACCAACAGCATTAAGCCTAATGGGCGATTCTGCACCCTTAAGTGCAAAAGACAATGCCGCAGCAGTACATCCAGTACCGCAAGACAAAGTCTCGTTTTCAACCCCTCTCTCATACGTCCTAATTACAAGTGAGTTGTTTGGGCACTCTTCAATAAAATTCACATTTACTCCATCCTCTTTAAAGCGGTCAGAATAACGAATATCCCTACCTGTTTGCACAACATCAATATCGTGTGCATTCGGTACATATTTTATGTAGTGAGGAGAACCTGTATTTATTAGAAAGTCGTTACCGATCAATTCATGTTCGGCAACATCATTCATTAATAAGTGTACTTCATCTTCATCAATAAAAGCGGAGTGAACCCCATCAATGGCTAAAAACTCGGTTTCATTGTCGATAATCCCTAAACTTTTGGCAAACATAACCGCACAACGGCTTCCGTTACCACACAAACTCTGTGAGCCATCAGGGTTAAAGTAAATCATTTCGAAGTCGAGTTCGGGGTGATTCTCTATAAGAATAACACCATCTGCGCCTACTCCAAACCTTCGGTCGCACAATCTTCCGATGAGCAAAAGGTCCGATTTATCGAATTTCAAATCACGATTATCGATCATTACGAAATCGTTGCCTGTACCTTGATATTTATGAAATTGAATCACCACTGATAAATTCTTATTTGGTGGGCAAAGGAACAATAAATGAGCCTTATTTAAAAAGGTGACATATTGGCGTAGAAAAAGTATAAGGCATAAAAAAACCCCCAATATGGAGGTTTAAATTCTTTTTAAAGGAATGACTATTTAGTCAATTTCTCTTTAATTCTAGCAGCTTTACCATGTCTACCTCTTAAGTAGAATAATTTAGCTCTTCTTACTTTACCTTTTCTAAGCACTTCGATTTTATCGACATTTGGAGAAAGCAGTGGGAACACTCTTTCAACACCAACACCGTTAGAAATTTTTCTTACTGTGAAAGTCTCACCGTTTGTGCCTGGGTTTTTTCTCTGAATCACAGTTCCTTGAAACTGCTGAATTCTCTCTTTACCACCTTCTTTAATCTTCACGTGCACGTTGATAGTGTCACCTGGGTTGAACTGTGGCATCGAAGTTCTTACTTCGTTATTTTCTTGCTCTATAAATTTGATAAGATCACTCATGATTTCTATCTCTAACAGCCTCGTCTAAAATCGGACTGCAAATATATGGAAAATGTTTTTGTAACAAGCAGGCTATCAATAATTTTTTATTCATCTAGCAATCCAGGTCGCCTAGCCCTAGTTCGCGCTACAGATTGCTCATACCTCCATTCTTCAATCTTGGCCTGATGACCCGATAAAAGCACTTCTGGCACAACCATTCCTTTATACTCCGCTGGTCGTGTATAGACTGGTGGAGCTACCAAATCATCTTGGAAAGAGTCCGTCAGAGCCGAAGTTTCGTCAGACAATACTCCGGGCAGCAGTCTAATTATAGCATCGGCCACCACAGCGGCTGCCAATTCCCCTCCCGATAGTACATAATTTCCAATGCTAATTTCTCGGGTAATAAAATGCTCTCTTACTCTTTCGTCTACTCCTTTATAATGACCGCACAGTAAAATAAGATTCCCTTTTAAGGAAAGTTCATTCGCAATTCCTTGATTCAGCAATTCCCCATCAGGAGTCATATAAATAACTTCATCATAATCACGCTCAGCCTTTAATTTAGAAATACACAAATCAATCGGCTCAATCATCATCACCATGCCTGCCCCACCGCCATAAGCATAATCGTCAAGCTGACGCTGCTTGCTGGTTGAGAATTCACGCAAATCATGCACTACCACTTTTGCCAAACCTTTATCCTGCGCTCTTTTTAATATAGAGTGTGAAAAAGGACTATCAAGTAATCGAGGTAATAAGGTGATGATGTCAATTCTCATGATTAATCTTCTAAATAAACATCTACCAAGCCTTCAGGAACAAACATGTGAATTTGATTATTCTCTTTGTCTATTTCCTTTATCAGCTCATCCGTCAAGGGAATCAGTACTTCCTTAGAAGTTTTATGCTTTACCGACAGCAATGTTTGCGGGCCAGCCTCAAACACATTCTCAATCATGCCAACAGCGTCATCCGTATTGACATCGATTAACTTTAAGCCTACGAGTTCATGAAAATAAAAATCTCCTTCCTCTCGTTCTGGAAGAGTAGATAAAGGCAAGTAAAGCGCACAACCTTTAAGCGACTGCGCTAAGTCTAGAGAATCCGTATCCTCAAACCTAACAATGGCTTTATCTCCATTTAAGGAGATAGCGGTAATAAAAAAAGGAACCAGTTGTTGCCCTTGTTGGACAAAAACTGATTCCAATGTTTTATATTCATCAGGATAGTCCACGTCTAATAAGACCTGAACCTCACCTTTTAAGCCGTGCGGTTTAACGATATACCCTAAATGGTAACAATCTTCAACCGTCATGACCGAATAAATTAATCTTCTTTTTTCTCTTCAGCAGCTGGTGCTTCTTCTGCAACAGGAGCCTCTACTTCTTCAGTAGCTTCTTCCTCAGCAGCCGGTGCATTAGCAGCCTCTGCTTCTGCTTTTCTAGCAGCAATCGCCTCAGCTCTTGCAGCATTCACCTTAGCTTCCGCTTCCAATTTCGCTTTCTTAGCGTCATCTTTTGCTTTTGCTAATTGCTCTACTTTACCAGAAATCTGAGATTCTTTGCCTTCTAACCAAGCCTGATATTTTTTATCAGCTTCTTCTTGAGTAATTGCTCCTTTGATTACACCAATCTGAAGGTGTTTTCTTAAAAGAACTCCGCGGTAAGAAAGCATTGCCTTTACAGTATCTGTAGGCTGTGCTCCATTCATAACCCACTGAAACGCCTTCTCATTATCAATATTGATAGTAGCTGGGTTGGTGTTTGGGTTATAAATACCAATTTTTTCAATAAAGCGACCATCACGTGGTGCTCTTGCGTCTGCGATAACTACATCGTAAATCGCTTGTTTCTTGCGGCCTCTACGGGCCAATCTGATTTTTACTGCCATTTAACTTTTAAAGTTTAGCGAGGATCACGTCCTCTAATCTTTGAGATCACGTCTCAAAAATGGACTGCAAATGTACGGGTAATATTTTAATTATAAAACGATTATGAAAGACCACTCGATAAATCTTATTCCATCTGTTCCTCAAGCCACTGCCAATCAGAGCCGTCTTCTGCATTCATAAAAGTAACTTTTGCTTTTCCATCCTTACCAATTTCCAGCAATGAAGGATACATATGAGAAAGCTCATGGTCTAATGCGACCGACAACTCTATAAAACCTATTTCAGAAGTATCTTCTTCGCCTAGCACTTTAAGCCTAACCCTTATGCCTTTCTTCGATCCATAATTGGTGAAAACATATTTGATTAGAGGTGAATTATAGCGAGGCAGCATAAAGTCATAGGACTTCTTAACACAATTAGAACAGCCATTTTGAGGGATTACCAGCACAAATCTTTCACTATTCAATTTTATCGAAGCCTCCTCAAACAAAGGTTTGTAGTCGATTTCCAATTTACGCTCACAACTTTGTAAAGCGAACAGCATCACAAAACAACAGATAGCTACTCTCTTCATTTTTTCAATCCTATTATTGAAATACCCATTATATCCTCACCTTTAAGGCTGTGTTGTGGACCGCAAAGTCCATCTGGAGTGACGAAAATTCCTCTATCAAACAAAACCTCCCCTCCTGGAATTACTCCATCTGCAATTTTGCGGAATTCAGAATCATAAACAGTTACAGAGTACTGAACGGGGTCATAAATCTCCTCACCTGCCAAACGCCTCTTATAAGTATCCTTTCCTTGTTCAACCATGCCAATACGATAATATTGATCCAAATAAGGGTTATATATTACACCATAGTACCAAGCACTACTGGAACCGATTGATTGGACGTCAATATTGTTTGGATCGTACGTTTCACTTCTTTTTCTCCTTAGAAAATGGAAGTCACCAATAGCTTCACTTTTTCCATCTAGCTTCTCAGTATAATTTCCTCGAATTCTATATACATTATGGTCTAAAGGAAAACTAACAATCAAGTCTCCATTTTTAGTGTTTTCAGCAATCCTAGAGTTGTAGAAATAATAGTAGTTATTCCACACAGTGGTTTGAAGGTCTATATTTTGATAGGGCAATGGATCAGATAAATAGCTAAAAGTATCTGTATCCATATTCAGTTTTATAATTGGAGCCATGCTGTTTTGTGAGCCCTTATCAGATATCTCTAAACCAATGTAGACAAAGGGAGGCCTCACTACCAGGCTTCCAAAAAGGGTTGACGCCTTAGGGTAACGAATCTTAATATAATCATCACTTGAATAATGGAATGTATTGAGCTTTTTACCCTCTGAGTTCATAAGGAACATACTAAAGTTTGTCCCCCTGCTCAGTATAAAAATGGAATCCCTATTGTGGTAGTGAAAATAATAAGGGTCTGGCCCTATATCATCCGGCCCCTGTTTGGCAAACTGGGTTTGCCCTACTCCTTTACCCGATTTAGCATCAAAGTACTTAATAGCCTTGGTCAATCTATTAAAATAAGCGATCGCTTTTCTATCCTCACAGTACTGAAATGAGCTCCCCATTGAATTAGGGGGAGCTGTTTCGCTATCCAAAGCCAAGTCTAACTCACCTATCACTCCAACTTGAGCTTTCTGAGCCAACCCAGACAAGCACCACAGAAAAAACAATGTAACTAGGAAGGGCTTAATTACTTTTCGCATCCCCAACACCTATCTATAAACAGGTACCATTGCATTTCCCAAACAGTCGAATGTAACACCTGGAGCCCCATGTGGGACATCTAAGTCACACCACATTACAGTAGCCTTATTGCCTTCTGGGTCACCATCAATAACCTTAATCCCCATATTAGTACATACCCCTCCATTCAGTGTATCAGGAGTCTCCATGCACCACATTTCAATCGGCACGCGAAACATTGTGGCCATTGCCGTAACACTCACAAACGTGAGCACTAAAATCACTTTCATTCTTGTTTTCATAATTTCTGTATTAATAATCTAAATCTAAAAGTTCAAAAACCATTTCATCTTCATTATCGCCTAAAGGCTTCAAAACCCATAACCCCTCCGGACCAACAAACATGCCTGATCTGAACATATAATCCTTAACCATATAAGTCTTCTCTGAAAGCATGTTGAACTCTTTATCGAGCACCATAACCGAATGAAGCCTGGGAGGCAACTTTGATCTCACTCCACTTTTGTATTCCTTATACACCCGTTCATCATAGGGCAAACGAGCAACTCTATAATAAAGAGAACGATATGGATCATAGTGTAATTCAAGATACTGTCCTGATAGCCTTAAAACATTAAGTCCTTGCTCAGTCGCTTGATTTGGGTCTAGATCTTTGGATAGGCGATTCATCAACTTAAACTCATCAAAATACTTAGTCTTAGCATAAATTTTCTGCATTGAATTGAACCCATTATTAGAAACATATATCGAATGATCTAAAGGATAGCTTAACACAAGCAATCCTTCTTTATCATTATAAACAATATCTCCCTCCATGAGTTGAATGATCTTCAATATACGATCATATATTTCAGGACTATATTGCTTAGGTTCACTGAACGCCTTAACTTCCTTTGACTTAAGATCAATTTCTACTAAAGGTGAATAATCTAGCAAAGGCTGATTCATTAGAAGCATTTTAAGAGCGTAAATCTTCTTGTTCTGAACAACCATACTACTTGGACCTCCTGTCAATAGCCCATTCGTCATCTCTATCCCATTTCCGGAATTATCTTTTACTGCGGTTCCATATTTATTCAAAACCTTTCCCTCTCCGTTAATGAGAGATATCTGATAATTGAAAAAATTCGAATATATCAATATTGAATCCTTCGAAATGAGATGAAAAGTATAGGGCTCTGGACCAATAGCATTAGGCCCTTCCTTCCTTAACGGAATGGATCTTAGTGTTTCTCCTACCTTGTAGTCAAAAACCTTAATTTCTCTCGTAATAGAGTTCAGATAAAACAATTCATTATCATGATATTTATACACTCCTTCGCTTGCAAGCCCAGGCGTAGTAGTTACATTATCTAAAGACAACCTAAGCTCCTTTCTTTGAGCCATTCCATCATTAAACAACAATAGCTGAGTAAAAACAATTAGAATTACTAGGGAACCTCGCATTTTAATTACTTCTATACTCTCCTTGAGTATCAGCCCCTAACCCTCCGTTTCCTGCACAAGGACCTGAGTTTACACCGGCTGTTCCGCTAGGCATGCATCTTGATGTATAAACATCTCCTTGATGTTCAATATTTGTTTCTCCCATTATTACACAAACACCCGCTTGCGGCACATCACCCCCACCTGTATAAGTGCCGGAGTAAATACATGTTGTCCAAACATCAGGCACATAATTAAAACCAAAAACACTAACGGCCAACAACAAGCCCAATCCCATAATTAAAAATCTATTTTTCATAATCATTCTTGATAAAAGTAAAACTTGATTTAAACCTAAATAGAAAATTTCGTAAATCAAATTATTACATATTTTTTTTTTATTTTGCACTTTATACACTTCATACGCCTTCTATAAGGTATTACCATACGTATTCTATATTAATTAAATATTTTAAAACTAAGAAGACTATAGTTGTTTTCAATACTTCACTATGAAAGACAGAGTAGCTAATCACTCTTATGTAGAAGATATTCTCCCCCACAAACACAACCCTAAGCCACTAAATACGATTAAGAACAAAAACCTCATTCTGATATAGAAAAATAAACACATTTATATAACCGCATAAACGGTTTTTAATAACTAAACTAAAGGTCTACCTTTGGTACTCATAAGAGGCAAACACCTGTTCATGGATAATTATTCTTATTTAAGCAATGCAGATCCTAAGGCTTTAGAAGCCCTTTATCAGCAATTCAAAAATGACCCCAACAGTATTGATGAGGGTTGGAAAAAATTTTTCGAAGGTTTTGAGTTCGCTCAAACAGAGTATTCAATGTTACCAGATGGTCAGGCTTCGAGCACTGCTCAAACTACAACTGGTACTAATACCGTTTCTGACAAAGAGGTTCAGGTAAGAAACCTGATTCACGCTTATAGAACCAGAGCACACCTAAGATCTAAAACCAACCCCGTTAGGGAAAGAAAAGACAGAAAGCCAATTCTTGATTTGGCTGACTTCAACTTAAGTGAGTCAGACTTAGATACTCAATTCATCTCTGGTGAAGAGTTGGGAATTGGCAGAGCGCCTTTAAGAAAGATTATTGAAACGCTTAAATACATTTACGAAGGAACTGTCGGTTTCGAATACATGTATGTTCGTGATCCTGAAAAACTAAAGTGGCTTAGAGAAAAAATCGAAAAAGATGCGCTTTCCTTTAAGCCATCTCATGCCCAGCGCGAAAGAATTCTTAGCAAGCTTAACGAAGCCGTAGTTTTCGAAAACTTCCTTCACACCAAATATTTGGGCCAGAAGAGATTCTCTTTAGAAGGTGGTGAAACTACAATCGCTGCATTGGATGCTATTATTAATAAAGGTGCCGAACTTGGTGTTAAAGAAGTAATGATTGGAATGGCCCATCGTGGTCGTTTAAATGTTTTGGCCAATATCATGGGCAAAACCTACGAGCAAATCTTTAGCGAATTTGAAGGTAATTCTACACCAGACCTTACCATGGGTGATGGTGACGTTAAATATCACATGGGATTTTCGAGCCAGGTTACTGCGGTAAATGGCGAAAAAGTTGAGCTTAAACTAGCGCCTAACCCTTCCCACCTCGAAGCAGTAAACCCTGTGGTTGAAGGCTTTGTAAGGGCCAAAGGTGATGAAGAATACAATAGAGACCGCTCTAAAATACTACCAATCCTTATTCATGGTGATGCAGCCGTTGCCGCACAAGGCATAGTATATGAGGTTACTCAAATGGGTAATCTTGAAGGCTACAATACAGGCGGAACTATCCACTTTGTAATTAATAACCAAGTTGGTTTTACTACAGACTTTGATGATGCTCGTTCAAGTATCTATTGTACTGATGTAGCAAAAATTATTGACGCACCTGTACTTCATGTTAATGGTGATGATCCAGAAGCGGTAGTGTTCTGCGTTCAGTTTGCTACTGAGTACAGACAAAAATTTGGTGAAGATATTTTCGTGGACATGGTTTGCTACCGTAGACACGGCCACAACGAAAGCGATGAACCTAAGTTCACACAACCTTCACTATATAATGTGATTTCAAAACACCCTAACCCACGCGAGGTTTACAATAAACAACTCATTGAAAAGGGAGAAATTGAAGCCGCTCTAGCTAAGAAATTAGACAAAGAATTTAGAGCATTGCTTCAAGATAGACTCAATTTGGTGAAGCAAAAGCCACTTCCGTACATCTACCAACCTTTGGAAGAAGAATGGAGGAACTTGAGAAGATCTAAACCAGAGGATTTTGAACAGTCTCCAGAAACTGGAATTTCAAATGAAGCGCTCAAAAAAGTAGCGGACGCTCTAACTACTATTCCAAAAGGATTTAAGCCTTTAAAGCAAATAGAAAAGCAGCTAAAACAGCGTAAAGACATGTTCTTTAAAGAGAAGTCTTTGAACTGGGCCGCTGGTGAACTTCTGGCTTATGGATCGCTTCTATTGGATGGTAAAAAAGTGCGTTTAACAGGTCAGGATGTGCAAAGAGGAACTTTTTCACACAGACACGCTGTATTGCATGATGCCAACACCAACGAAGCCTACAATAGCTTAAACCATCTTGGAGCAGATAACAAATTCGAGATTTATAACTCACTACTTTCAGAGTTTGGTGTAATGGGCTTTGAATTTGGCTATGCCATGGCAAACCCAAATGCTCTTACATTGTGGGAAGGCCAATTCGGTGATTTTGCCAACGGTGCCCAAGTAATGGTAGATCAGTTCATTTCATGTTCTGAAACCAAATGGCAACGCATGAATGGAATGGTACTTCTTTTACCACATGGTTATGAAGGCCAAGGCCCAGAGCATTCAAATGCAAGACCTGAGCGTTACTTACAGTTGAGCGCTGAATACAACATGGTAGTGGCCAATATCACCACTCCAGCCAACTTCTTCCACGCATTGAGAAGACAGCTGACATGGGAATTCAGAAAACCATTGGTGGTGATGTCGCCTAAATCTTTATTGCGCCATCCTAAGGTAGTTTCACCAGTAGAAGATTTTACTTCGGGTCGTTTCCAAGAGGTAATTGGCGATGACTATTCAACTGCTAAATCTGTAAAACGTGTTCTTCTTTGTTCAGGAAAAATCTACTACGATTTGCTTGAGCGCCAAGAAGCAGACAAGCGTAAGGATGTGGCTATAGTGAGGGTTGAGCAAATTCAACCATTCCCAACTAACCAAGTGAACGAAATCCTAAGCCAATATAAAGGTGCGGAAGTTTTCTGGGTACAAGAAGAGCCTGAAAACATGGGTTACTGGTCGTTTATATTAAGAGCCTATAAAGACAAAGTCCTTACATTAATATCTCGTAAAGCGAGTGCTTCACCTGCAACAGGTTACGCTAAAGTACACGCTGCCGAACAAGAAAAATTAGTCGATCAAGCTTTCGCAAAAAATTAAGAAATCATGAGTCTTGAAATCAAAGTACCTACCGTTGGAGAGTCAATAACCGAGGTTACAATTGCCCAATGGTTCAAAAAAGAAGGAGAGTCTGTAGAAATGGACGAAGTTATTTGTGAGCTAGAATCAGACAAAGCCACATTTGAACTCAATGCCGAAGCTGCAGGTAAATTGCATATTATTGCCCAAGAAGGCGAAACGCTAGAAATTGGCGCGACCATCTGTGAAATTGACACAGATGCAGCTGGAAGTAGTGCCCCTGCTCCAGAAAAAGAAGCTCCAAAAGCTGAAGCCAAAGAAAGCACTGGCCCAAAATCTACTGGTGAAACTAAAGAAATGATTGTTCCTACTGTAGGCGAATCTATTACTGAAGTAACCATTTCTAGCTGGTTGAAAAACACTGGCGATTATGTAGAGCTTGACGAAATTATTGCTGAAGTAGATTCGGACAAAGCAACCTTTGAATTGCCTGCCGAAGCATCGGGTATACTTACCATTATTGCAGAAGAAGGCGACACTATCGAAATCGGTGCAACGATTTGTAAAATTGAGGTAACCGAAGGTGGTGCTCCTGCTAAATCTGAAGCAAAGGCGGCATCTGGTGCTGCTCCTGCTTCTCAATCTGCTTCACAAGATCAAACTTACGCTACAGGCCATGCCTCTCCGGCAGCGGCTAAAATTTTAGCTGAAAAGGGTATTGACCCTAAATCAGTTAAAGGAACAGGCGTTGATGGTAGAATTACCAAAGAAGATGCAGAAAGCGCTCAAAAATCGGCACCAGCACCGAAGGCAGCAGAAAGCAAAAAAGAAGATTCAGCTCCAGCCATTAGTGTTCCAGGCGAACGTAATGAAAGTAGAGAGCGCATGTCGGCTTTAAGAAAAACAGTAGCGAAGCGTTTGGTTTCAGTGAAAAACGAAACCGCAATGCTTACTACCTTCAACGAAGTGAACATGAAACCTATCATGGACATTCGTAAGAAGTACAAAGATTCGTTTAAAGAGAAACACGAGATTGGCTTAGGCTTTATGTCGTTCTTTACCAAAGCGGTAACTATGGCGGCCAAAGACTGGCCAGCTGTAAACGCTCAAATTGATGGTAACGAAATCGTTTACCATGATTTCGTAGACGTTTCAATTGCCGTTTCAGCCCCGAAAGGTTTGATGGTTCCTGTAATCAGAAATGCAGAAAGCATGAGCTTCGACCAAATTGAAAAAGAAGTGATGAGGTTGGCCATGAAAGCGAGAGATGGTAAACTTACGATTGAGGAAATGACTGGAGGAACCTTCACCATTACTAATGGAGGTATTTTCGGTTCTATGCTTTCAACACCAATTATCAATGCTCCGCAGTCGGCTATTTTGGGAATGCACAACATTGTAGAACGCCCAATGGCAGTAAATGGTCAGGTTGAAATTCTTCCTATTATGTACTTAGCCCTTTCTTACGATCACAGAATTGTGGACGGAAGAGAGTCGGTAAGCTTCTTGGTAAGAGTGAAAGAATTACTGGAAGATCCAACCAGATTATTATTAGGAGTATAAATCTAAAATCAAACATCCAAAATCGTAGATATGAAATATGATGTAACAGTGATTGGTTCGGGACCCGGTGGTTATGTAGCGGCAATTCGTTGCGCACAACTGGGAATGAAAACGGCCATCATCGAAAAATACGATACATTAGGTGGTACTTGCTTAAACGTAGGTTGTATTCCTTCAAAAGCATTACTCGATTCTTCAGAACATTACCATAACGCAGCGCACACCTTTAAAACGCACGGCATTGAATTAGATAACCTTCAGGTAAATCTAAAGCAAATGATCGATCGTAAAGCAGGTGTGGTAGCCGATAACGTGAATGGTATTGCCTTCTTAATGAAGAAGAACAAAATTGATGTTCACACGGGTGTTGGCTCGTTCATCGATAAAAACAACATCAAAGTAACTGACAAAGACGGCAAAGAAACGAAGCTTGAAACCGACAAAGTAATTATTGCTACGGGTTCAAAACCTTCTTCTCTTCCTTTCATCAAGATTGATAAAAAGCGAGTAATCACTTCTACCGAAGCCTTAGAACTTAAAGAAGTACCAAAACACATGATCGTAATTGGTGGCGGTGTAATTGGTATGGAATTAGGTTCGGTGTATGCCCGTTTAGGTGCCGAAGTTTCTGTGGTAGAATACATGGATTCACTTATCCCTACTATGGACAGCACTATGGGGCGTGAGTTGAAGAAATCATTGAAAAAACTCGGTTTCAATTTCTACTTAGGCCATAAAGTAACCGAAGTAAAAGGCACAGCGAAAAACGTAACTGTTAAAGCTGAAAACAGCAAAGGCGAAACTGTTGAATTGAACGCAGATTACTGCTTAGTTTCTATAGGTAGAAAACCTTATACTGAAGGTTTGGGCTTAGAGAACATTGGCATTACGCCAGACGATCGCGGCAGAATTGAGGTTGACGAGCATTTAAAAACCAAAGTGGATAACGTTTATGCCATTGGTGATGTAATCAAAGGCGCCATGTTAGCCCATAAGGCTGAAGAAGAAGGCGTTTTTGTTGCAGAAACTATTATGGGACAAAAGCCACACATCAATTACAACCTAATTCCTGGTGTGGTGTATACTTGGCCAGAAGTGGCTGCTGTAGGTTATACTGAAGAGCAGTTGAAAGAAAAAGGAGTTGAATACAAAACTGGTTCTTTCCCTTTCAAAGCCTCAGGTCGTGCTAGAGCATCAATGGACACTGACGGTTTAGTAAAAGTATTGGCTGATAAAAAGACCGATGAAATTCTTGGCGTACATATGATTGGACCAAGAACAGCAGACATGATTGCTGAGGCCGTTGTAGCCATGGAGTTCAGGGCAAGTGCCGAAGACATTGCAAGAATGTCGCATGCGCACCCAACTTATACCGAAGCTTTCAAAGAGGCTTGTTTAGCAGCAACTGACAATAGAGCGTTGCATATTTAGACAAAACTTACATAGCATAAAATAAGAGAAGGCCGTCAAATGATGGCCTTCTCTATTTTTAACCTAAAAACTCAACTCAACTTTTATTAAAACTCAATTCCTTATTGTTGCCCCTTTATTTCTGCGTTCAACTTTCTGTCTAAACTAAAAAAACTAACCTCCGATGAATTATTATTTTGAAGGGACTGTAAGCCCTCTAGCGTCTTCATTTCGTAAGTCTTGAATTGTGCGGCTACATAAACCGTATCATTATCACTGTTCAAGTATCCAAATGAAAAGCGAATATCTCCATCGCAACTGAAGTCGAATATTTCCTTCTCTTCATTATCAATTTTCATTTTTATTCCCTTTTCAATTTTCGAGAATTGAAAAAGAACCTTCTCTTCATCTAAAGCTTCCCATTCCCCCATCAAAGCCTCTTTTAGGTTTTCATTTCTTGAATCGAAAAATCCGTTTCCTGAAACCCTTGCTCCCTGACAGCCACTTATTAATATGGATAAATAAAAGACTAAAGCCATAGCCGATTTTGAGTACTTATTCATGTCTTAAGAGTTGGTCAGTTATCATTTACCAAACACTAAGCCATATATAAAATCAGCCAAAAGAGGAAGAGGTGAGAGGTTTTAAAAACTATTCCTACCCACTATGGGATAAAATTCCCAATTTTAGAATCGGACTCAACAAAGTGATGTTTACATAAAAAAACCTGCTGTTCAGCAGGTTTCTAATGATTAATAAAAATAGTTAGAGCTAGCCTATTTTGATTTACGTGTGGCTTGCACGGGGAAAGAGTCAGCCCCCATATTTACGTATCCAGCCATACTTTCGCCATCAAAAGTACCCTCAATACTTGCTGTAGTACCCATAACATCAATAGAGCCAGAAAAAGCATTACCCACCACTGTAAATCCAGTTACATTCAATGTCCCGAATTGATCAGTTTCCATCACTGCAGCATAAAGACCATTATCTCCTGTAATTCTCATTATTCCATAGCTATCGGTATCAGGGGTTTGCACGGTATAATTCCAAACTCCTCTTGGGTCATAAGCTTTTTCTTTGGCCTTCTTTTCCACCTTAGCAGTAGCCGATGCTTTTCCTGATGCACAGCCTACGATAGAAACCGCTAAAAGCAAGCTCAAAGTAAGTGTTAATAATGATTTTAAATTTTTCATAGTGTTGTTTGTTAGTATAAAATGTTCATCTGAATTTAAGCTTTTTTTCTTTCTGCCTTTCTGAAAACTTTTAGAATTTCAGCCTCAGATACCAAATCTAAGAATAAGCTTTCCATTGGTTTTGATTATAAGTTTTACGCTATAACTTTGTGCCAATTTACACCCTAGTAAAACCGCACGTACCCCTTACAAATGCCTAAAGACAATAGTATAAAATCTGTCCTCATCATCGGAAGTGGGCCAATCATCATCGGACAAGCTTGTGAATTTGATTATTCTGGTACTCAAGCCTCAAAATCATTAAGGGAAGAAGGAATCGAGGTAACCCTCATCAATTCCAATCCTGCCACAATCATGACCGATCCGGTAACGGCCGATAACGTTTATTTGAAGCCTTTAACAAAAAGGTCTATCATTGAAATTCTAGAAAAGCATAAAATTGACGCAGTCCTACCAACTATGGGAGGCCAAACTGCACTCAATTTGGCAATTGACTGCGACAAAGCAGGAATCTGGAAAAAGTATGATGTGAGAATTATTGGCGTAGACATTAATGCCATCGAAACTACTGAAGATCGTGAGAAGTTCAGGTTGAAGATGCAAGAAATAGATGTCAACGTTTGTAAAGGAGAAACCGCAACATCTTTCTTAAAAGGAAAAGAAATTGCACAAGAAATTGGTTTTCCGCTTGTAATTCGCCCTTCATATACCCTTGGAGGCTACGGTGGCGGATTCGTTAATACACAAGAAGAATTTGACCAAGCTTTAACCCACGGCTTAAATGCTTCACCAATTCACGAGGTATTGGTAGAGCAAAGCATTTTAGGCTGGAAAGAATACGAGCTTGAACTACTAAGAGATAATATTGGTAACGTCATCATCATCTGTTCTATCGAGAACTTTGATCCGATGGGGGTACATACTGGCGACTCGATTACAGTAGCGCCAGCCATGACCTTGCCAGATACCACTTACCAAGAAATGCGTGACTTGGCCATCAAAATGATGAACGCGATTGGGCAGTTTGCTGGAGGCTGTAACGTACAGTTCTCGGTAAACCCAGAAGACGACACCATTGTTGGTATCGAAATCAACCCTCGTGTTTCGAGGTCTTCGGCATTAGCATCTAAAGCTACGGGTTACCCAATTGCGAAAATTGCCGCTAAGTTGGCCATTGGTTACAACTTAGATGAATTGAAAAACCAGATTACTAAAACCACCTCAGCCTTCTTTGAGCCTGCACTGGATTATGTAATCGTTAAAATACCTCGTTGGAATTTTGACAAATTCAAAGGTTCTGACAGAAAGCTTGGTTTGCAAATGAAGTCGGTAGGTGAAGCCATGGGAATTGGCCGTAACTTCCAAGAAGCACTTCAAAAAGCATGTCAATCTTTAGAGATTAAACGTAACGGATTAGGGGCCGATGGCAAGGAATTAAAAGACCAAGCTGCTTTGCTTTACAGCTTAGAAAACCCAAGTTGGAACAGGCTCTTCCATATTTATGACGCTTTTAAGCTTGGCATTCCGTTAAAAACCATTCAGAAGAAAACGAAAATCGACAAGTGGTTCCTTCAGCAAATTGAAGAAATGATCCAGTTGGAAGATGAAATTGAAAAGCACAACCTACAAACCTTACCTGAAAGCCTTCTAAGAACGGCCAAGGAAAAAGGTTATGCCGACAGACAAATCGCGCATTTAATTAAATGCCTTGAAAGTGAGGTTTTCACTAAAAGACATGAAATGGGCATTAAGCGAGTGTACAAACTGGTTGATACTTGCGCAGCAGAATTTGAAGCCCAAACACCATATTATTACTCTTCTTTCGATGAAGAAAACGAATCGATTAGCAGCAATAAAAAGAAAGTAATTATTCTAGGTTCGGGACCAAACCGTATCGGCCAAGGAATTGAATTTGATTACTCTTGCGTTCACGGTTTATTGGCCGCCAAAGAATGCGGTTACGAAACCATCATGATCAACTGTAACCCTGAAACGGTTTCTACAGATTTTGATGTGGCAGATAAACTCTACTTCGAACCTGTTTTCTGGGAACACATTTACGACATCATTCTTCATGAAAAACCAGAAGGCGTAATTGTTCAGTTGGGCGGTCAAACTGCCTTGAAACTGGCTGAGAAGCTCGATCGTTACGGAATCAAAATTATTGGAACGAGCTACAATGCCCTTGATTTAGCGGAAGACAGAGGTCGTTTCTCTGATCTACTGGCTGAAAACGATATTCCTTACCCTAAGTTTGGAGTAATAGAAGATGCTGATGAAGCCCTGGAGCTTTCTAAAGAACTAGGCTTTCCATTATTGGTGCGTCCTTCTTACGTGTTAGGAGGCCAAAGCATGAAGATCGTGATCAACGAGCAAGAGCTTGAAGAGCATGTTATCAACATTCTGAAAGATATTCCTGGCAACCGTGTTTTACTAGATCACTTCTTAGAAAATGCGATTGAGGCCGAAGCCGATGCCATTTGCGATGGAGAAGATGTGTATATCATAGGAATTATGGAGCACATTGAGCCTGCTGGAATTCACTCTGGCGACTCTTATGCTGTGCTACCTCCTTACAGTCTCGGTGATTTCATCATCAGACAAATTGAGGCACATACCAAAAAAATTGCCCTTGCGCTAAACACTGTGGGGCTGATCAATATTCAGTTCGCCATAAAAAATGATAAAGTTTATATCATTGAAGCGAACCCAAGGGCATCGAGAACCGTTCCGTTTATAGGTAAAGCCTACCAAGAGCCATATGTAAAGTACGCTACAATGGTAATGTTGGGTGAGAAAAAGATCAAAGACTTTGATTTCAAGCCAGTTAAGAAAGGCTACGCCATTAAAGAACCGGTTTTCTCATTCCATAAATTCCCGAACGTAAACAAGGAACTTGGGCCAGAGATGAAATCTACTGGTGAGGCAATTTACTTTATAGATGACCTAATGGATGATTATTTCTTGGACATCTACTCTAAAAGGAATTTGTACCTAAGTAGGTAAAACGATATGTTTTTTAAATTTTTATTCTTCGTAATTCTAATTGGCTGGATTATCCGCAATGTGCTCCGCTTTTTTGTAGCAGGCCTAACCGGACAGCAAAGAACTGCGGGTGCTCGCCAACAGTATACGCAACAACATCGTCCCGAAGGGAAAATCAATGTTGACTACGCGCCTAAGAATACGAAAGAAAAATCCTCTGATAATTTCAGAGGAGGAGAATATGTAGATTACGAAGAGGTGGATTAATCCACCTCTTTTTTTGTGCTTACTTTTTTGGTCACAGCGAGACGCTATGACTAGTAAGTCTCAGTGAAAAGCTACTCTAGTCTTAGCGTCTCGCTAAGACTTTTCATCATTACACAATCATGATTGACCAAGTTTTACTTTCAAATAATACAATATTACGCCACACAAATTAATTGATTAGTACTATCTTGAGTTATGGGAAGAAAGTATGTCATTCGCAATCAAGAGCAGTTTTACTTCGTGACATTTACTGTGGTCTATTGGTTAGATGTTTTCATTAGGCAGGAGTATCGGAATATCTTGATTGATTCTATCAAATACTGCCAGAAAGAAAAGGGCCTTTTGGTAGGCGCGTGGTGCATTATGACAAGTCATGTTCATTTAATATTAGGCACAGACGAAACCTCTAAATTGGAAGACATCATCCGAGACTTGAAAAGTTACACTTCCAGACATATTAGAAAATATATGGAGAACAACCCACAAGAGAGCAGAAAGGAATGGATGCTATGGATGATGAAGCGGGCGGGCGAAAAGAAGTCAAACAACAAAGATTTTCAGTTTTGGCAACAGCACAATCACCCTATCGAACTTTCTACAAAAGAAATAATGCTTCAACGCCTTGACTACATTCATAATAATCCTGTTGATGCAGGTTTTGTAGACCAACCAGCCGATTGGGTTTTTAGCAGCGCTAGGGATTATGAAGACCAAAAAGGAATTATTGAAATAAGCTTTTTATACTAGTGTGGGGCGCAACGAGACGCTACAACTAGTTGTGTTAATCCCATTTCTTCTCATATCTCTAGTCTTAGCGTCTCGCTAAGACTTTAACATAGAGACTTTTTGGTCGCAGCGAGACGCTACGACCAGTGGGGGAAAACTATAATGCAACACCGTACCAGCGCTATGTTTTATACACATTGTTAGCGGCAGTACCATTTTGATAACTATTTATTAATTCTCTTATATCATCACTGTTCATCTCAATGTCCGATATGAAGAATTCATCTAGTTTGTCTTTTGTTGTTGTCCAAATTGATAACATTGTCCGCGACACGTCCTTACCCTCAATGTTTTTCTCTGTTACTACTTTAACTTTCTTTATGGTCGCCCAAGTATAAATATGTTCTGTGTCCTCGTCCTTTACCTTTATAAATTCTCTCGTAAGCGTAATTATCGGTCCCATTAGGATTCGCTTTATAAAATAACGATAAGAACAATAACACATGAAAGTCGAAAAAGATAGAGTGATTATGTCCTGCGCTACAATATTATTGAAGTCAATGAAGTACCTAGGAGAAAGCGCAAGCCCAATTAAAATAAGCGCGAAAAAACCTGTCTTTAACTTATTAACTCCTATCTCTAATTTATCTTTTGTCATGAGGTATTGCCGCTAACGGTCTCGGCTATGCGTAGTGCGGGATTTCAAGGCACTTCACTTTCCGTTTAGCAGTTAGTTTATTTAATGTAATTACTTTCATATCAGCACTTTCACCCGCATTACGTATAGCCAATGTTGTGCTTTCGTGCTTTTTTTCAGTCAATTGGAAACCCTTCATTTTTCAATTCCTGTTTTTCTTTATCTGTGAAGTTACTTACTATCATGTCCATTTTCCGTTTAGACTTTTTCTTATGGTAAACCCAATAATAGAGTAGACCTAAATGAGCCTGACCTTTGTACCATTTGCCTTCAGGATTTTTCTCCTTGTCATATCTCCACGCTCTCCATTCTTCTGTTCTATCGTTATCTAAAGTTCCTTTTTCCCATGGTCGAGGTTCGTCAAACTGCAATGTCCAAACTTCTTCTATTTCCTTTTTCATTTTTGGGTCGAGTATATCCTTTTTTGGTAAGATATAGTGGTTAAAGTTAGTTTGGTAGGCCATCTTGTTTGGGTTAGGGTCGTCAATCAGTTTGTCTACAAATCTTTTCGCTACGTGTTCAGGTTTACGACTCGTTTCTTTAAAGTCAAAGCCCAACTCTTCTATTTCCTTTCTAAGTTCAAGTTTCTTTTTCTTCTTGTTAGACTGTTTTACACCTACGAGCCAAGTTCCCAAACCTTCACCCTTGAATTTATAGCGGTGATTAACTCGGATATCTTCATTTGCGTCCATTGCTTCTTTCAGCAGAGCAAGCCAATTCTCTTCAATTAGTCTTTCTCTCTCTTTGTGTCCATCTTCAAAATGAAAGTCAATAGACATTAACTTTTCTAAATGCTCATCAGGCATTTTTAGAGTTGGGTGGTTGTATATATCCTTTTGCTTTCTATACCAACCGTAAAGAGTTCTATCAGGGTAATCTCGAGGAACAGTCGTTTTACCTTCTTTTTCTTTGAAGGCTTTCATTCTCTCGAACATACTGTCCCATTTTTCAAGATACTCTTCAGTTATTTTTAGTTCATACT
Organism: Roseivirga seohaensis subsp. aquiponti; assembly: GCF_001267955.1. NCBI lineage: Bacteria > Pseudomonadati > Bacteroidota > Cytophagia > Cytophagales > Roseivirgaceae > Roseivirga > Roseivirga seohaensis. Next base: position 14,509 of record NZ_JSVA01000013.1, on the reverse strand, counting down.
TTTTGTTGGATTTAGAACCTTCTGTTATTTCAATTTGACCTAATTCTCCGATTTTGGGGTTTTTGAAACGTTCTTTTGTTTCATCATGCGTTTTCTTTACATAGTCTTCGTCTGATTCATATTTCTCTATAGAAATCAGGGAATTGTCAAGTAAGTACTGAATGTGTTCTGGAGTAACTCGGTCTAAATGTTCACTTGAAAAATCAAGAAGAGGTGCGAAATAATCTGTCAATTGGTTTAAGACTTTCATTCCGCTTTTGTCTTCACTGGTAAAGTCCAAAAGAACGGAAGATTCAACATTGAAGAAAAGTCCTGTTTTAGTCAGGTTGGAAGAGCCAACAATTATTCTGTTTCTTAATTGACCTTGAAAAAGGTAGACTTTTGGGTGAAAGATATATCTCTTTGAATTGTAAATATAGGCGTCAACATTTAGGTCTAAGAGCATTTCCAACGCTTCTTTAGAAGTGATTTTTTCATCGATCCCAACAAATACAGTCAATCTTCGACCTTCTCTATTTGCTTTCTTAATGAAGGGTTTCATTTCTCTCAGTCCTTTACTTCTCATAAAGGCGATAAAGAAATTCATGTCCGTAAAGACTTCATTGTTTATTGAAGAACAAATATGATTTCCGGCAGACTCGTCTGTCTCGTCATTTATTCCTTGTCCAATGAATTCTGTTATCATTTACGGTTTCTTTTTGCATGAAGCACAACGTTATGTATACGCCACGTTTGTGGCGCATATATCCCATGTAATTTATTAAAACTTCCTTATAGCGAACAATATACTGGTGCTATATGGAAGTTTTATGTGGCAGTTCTAAGAGAAATAGTGCGTATAGCAATTCCAATTATTCTTTAACCGCATACTTAACATACAACCAAGTAACCAAAGGCGGCACAAATACAGAAATCACCAGCCCCAAAATCATAATTGCTCCTTCTGGTTCAATTCCGCCAGTCGCCACTAAAGCTATTTCACCCAAAGGGCCTTTAGAAAACAGTCCGTTGTTGATCACATTCCAGCCAAGGTGAAGGCCAAAAGGAAGCATGATACTTTTTGTTTTAGCAAAGGCATATGCCCAAACCAAGCTCATTAAGCCTGTCAGTAGAAATACGTAAATCATGGGCACCACATTCCCAAATGCGCCAAACGAAAACCAATGGTAGATGCCAAAAGCAATGGCAGAAATCAATACCCCTGTCTTGCTGCCGAGTTTCTTGATCAGGAGGTAAAGTAGAGCGCCTCGGTAAATCAGTTCTTCCGTAAATACGGATTTGAGATCGTACCAAACTGAATCGAGTAACAGCGTAAAACTGAATTGACTATTCAAAAGCCAAGTTTCGGATCTTAAACCGGCCAAAGCAAGGGTAACCATGGTGCAAATAACCGCGGAAACTAAAAAACCCAATCCGAACTGTTTGAGCCTTTTGGTTACTGGTGTAAAGCATAAAGCCAACAGACTCTTCTTTTCAAAATGAAAAAGGATTAACCAGGATGCAAGAAGAATAATAAGAATGCCGAGCATAGCTGCTACAAGTCTAAAGCATTCCTCCATGAATAAAAAATGGATTCATTGCTGAACCCATTTAAGTGATTTCTTATGTCAATTGAAGTCTTAAGGCACTTTATACACCATCGCATTAATGTGCATTCCCGCGCCAACTGAGGCAAAAACCAGAATATCTCCAGAGTTGATTTTATGCCCTTCCAGTTCATTTCGTTGAATTAAATCCAACATGGTAGGAATCGTGGCTACAGAACTATTACCCAAATCTTGAATGGTCATAGGCATAAATTCGGCCATAGGTTTTTCTTGTCCGCAGATTTTAAAAAGCTTCTTTAAAATGGCTTCATCCATTTTTTCATTGGCTTGGTGAATCAAAATTTTATCTACGTCTTTCAGCTCCACTCCCGCTTTGTCCATGGCAGTTTTAATAGCTTCGGCTACATTCACTAGCGCATATTCGTAAATCTTACGGCCTTTCATTTTTATAAAGCGTTTGCCGTTTTGCTTTTCTGGGTGAAAGGAAGCACCCATTTCTAGGTAACTCATTTCAACCGTAGCATCGGTTCTAGAGCTTTGAGAAAGCACACCTCCATTGGTATCGGCTGATACTCCTTGAAAAATAGTAGCGCCTGCTCCATCTGCAAAAATCATTGAGTCACGGTCGTGCACATCCACCACACGACTAATGGTTTCGGTACCCACCACCAAAACGTTCTTAGCATCACCCATCATAATCATTTGGTAGGCCTGAATACTTGATTGCAACCAGCCTGGACAACCGAAAATCACATCGTAACAAGAAGTAGCTGGATTCTGAATATTTAGATTGTGCTTTACACGCGAGGCCAAGCTTGGCATCATGTCGGTGCGTTGCGTACCCACTTCCATATCTCCAAAATTGTGGGCTACAATTATATAGTCTAGTTCTTCAGCATCTATTGTACTATTGTCCAATGCATTTTTTGCAGCAATTGTAGCCAAGTCAGAGGCCTTTTGATCGTCATTGGCATAGCGCCTAGCTTTTATCCCAGTAATGGCTTCAAATTTTCGAATAATTTCAGCATTATCGGCTGTAAACTTCTCTCCGTTTTCCTGATAGAATTCAGCATTTAGGAAATCTTCATTTTTAACTATTCTTTCGGGAATACAACTTCCCACCCCGTTAATAATTACTTTGCAATCGCGCATAATTCACTTTTGTTAATTGTGTTTCACGGCATCCCAACAGGCCTCTGCAGCCTGATCTATCCTGTCGTCTGAAAGATTTTGATTGTTGTCAATATGTTGTTTGAGCAAAGACACGATTGGACCATATAGCAATGCTATGATGGTATACAATGGCAGGTCCTTCATGGCCTTGGCCCGCTTGGCCTCAATAAAAAACATCATCACAGGCGATAAAATCATAAAAGACTCTTCTCTTGTGAGGTTGCTCATATAAGGCGCGTAACGGTGCTGCTCAATAAAATTAAATTCCTTTGGGTGCTTCATAAAATAGTGAACCATGTTTTTCCATAGGTGCATAAAACGTGCTTTAAAATCACCCTCGTCACTATAATTATTGAGCATGGCCCGAATAATATCTCGCTTTATCTCTTTGAAAAGCTCATTGATCAGTTCCTCCTTATTTTGAAAATAACGGTATATAGTACCTGCACCAACTCCAGCTCGCTGAGCAATAATAGATATTGGCGTACCATGAAAGCCCTGCTCCGAAATTAAATTCAGAGTAGTACCTAAAATCAAGGAACGTTTATCAAGCTTATTTTCAAACATTTGTAATGCGGAATGAACGTTCATTCCGTGATACGAAGGAAAAGAGAAATGAATAGAAAACCAATCAGTTTTTAGCTTTTTGTTGGGTATATAGATGTTTTATGAGAGGTTCTCACGATTAGGCTTTGGGCTACCACAGTTTTGACCTATTTTTGTTCCCTATTTGTTTATAAAGTTCAAGCTTAATAAAGAACGCGTATGTCTTGGTTTGAGAGAAAAGTTAAAGGGATTACTACCCCTACAGAACAGAAGAAAGATGCACCAGACGGTTTATGGTTCAAAACCCCTAACGGGAAGATTGTTCATACCCGCGAGCTTAAAAACAATGCATATGTAAGCCCTGAAGATGGCTTTCATGTGCGCATCGGTTCTAAAGAATACTTCGAAATAATTTTCGATAATAATAAATTTACTGAAATGGACGCCAAATTGACTTCTGGTGATCCGCTTAAGTTTGTTGACAGCAAGCCTTACCCAAAAAGGATTGTAGAAACTCAATCAAAAACTCAATTGACAGATGCTGTTCGTTCGGCTCATGGCAAAATGAACGGGATTGACATTGTGGTTTCGTGCATGGACTTTGCCTTTATTGGTGGTTCTATGGGGTCTGTTGTGGGGGAAAAAATTGCAAGAGCAATCGACTTCGCTTTAGAGAACAAAATGCCTTTCTTGATGATTTCGAAATCAGGTGGTGCTCGAATGATGGAAGCAGGTTATTCATTGATGCAAATGGCCAAAACATCTGCCAAACTTGCACGACTTTCTGAGGCAGGTATTCCTTACATTTCGTTATTGACTGACCCTACTACGGGTGGAGTAAGTGCTTCTTACGCCATGTTGGGCGACTTCAATATTGCAGAACCAGGTTCATTAATTGGATTTGCTGGCCCACGAATTATCCGTGATACAGTAGGTAAAGATTTGCCAAAAGGTTTCCAAAGTGCTGAGTTTGTTCTTGACCATGGCTTCTTAGACTTTATTGTTGACCGCAGGGATTTGAAAAAACAATTGACTACATTGTTGAGTATGTTGAAGAATTAACAACCTCGCTATGAATCTGTCAATTTCTAAAACTGGAGTTCGAGTAGTATTGTCCGTCATACTGATGTTCACACTACTCGCCACCTCAATACTTTTAAAGATTGGCGCTCTATCTCTTGGCCTCGCCATTATGGTTTGGGCTACACTCAAAGTGGAAGGTTTTTACCCGAAGCCTAACAAGAAAGTACAGGCCGTTTGGCTGGGTATTTTGGGTGGATTAACGCTTATGGTGTTAGGCGTCTACGTTTTGGCTTAAATAACAGCAGAAACTACTTAGCTTAACAGTCTGAAGTACCTTATGAGACTTATTAAGCATCCCATACTTTGCAATTACTACGTTACTTATCGTTGCAACGCGACTTGTAGCTTTTGCGATATTTGGGAGAAGCCATCGCCTTACATTACGCTAGAAGATGCCGAACGCAATTTTAGCGACCTTAAAAAACTAGGCGTTAAGGTGGTGGATTTCACTGGAGGCGAACCGCTCCTCCACCGCGAATTGCCTGAGCTTCTAAAACTGGCAAAATCCTTTGGCCTCATTACTACCGTAACCACCAACGGCTTGCTCTACCCAAAGCGAGCAGAGTCGCTCAAAGGTTTGGTAGATATGCTCCACTTTTCCCTCGATTATGCCAGCAAAGAAAAGCATGATACCGCCCGTGGTGTTGCCTGTTTCGATACTGTAATAGAGTCAATTCAGCTGGCCAAAAGTTTGGGAGAAAGACCCGATATTCTGATGACGGTGTTTGAAGAAAACATTGATGAAATCGAAAAAGTCCATCAACAAATTACACTTCCGAACAACCTTGTACTTATTCTAAATCCAGTTTTTGAATATAACGAAGTGGAAACGGGTCCTTCACTTTCTTCTTCAACTTTAGACCTTCTAGAAAAGTGGGCTAAACGTAAAAACGTATACCTAAACGATGGCTTTATCCAATTAAGACGTGATGGCGGAAATCATATCGACAAGCCAGTTTGCAAAGCTGGAAGTACCACAATTGTGATTTCTCCGCAAAACGAGTTGGTCATGCCCTGCTATCATTTGGGAATAGAAACTATTCCGATTCAAAATGATTTGTTCAACCTTTATCAGTCAGAAAAAGTACAGGCTGCTATTGCTATGGAAGGCCGTTACGATGCTTGTGAAGGTTGCGCGATCAACTGTTATATGCAGCCTAGTTTTGCAGTTGAAATGAATAAGTATTGGTGGAAGGCGCTTCCCAGTACCCTTAAATACAACCGCATTAAAGGCACTTGGAAACAGCTTTTTTGAGGTGCTTTAATTTAAACTCCTTCTCTTTCCTGAGGCACAGAGTGTCTAAATTTCTCGATTCATGATTCCATTTCTAGCTCCTTCCTCCGAGGCTTCGGAGTCAGGATGAAAAGCAGTGTGCATACAACTAGATTCGAGGCTGTTTTTCGGCTTACCAGTTTAATAAATGGGCAAGCTCAAACTTACCGCCAAACCATTCCCTTCTATTAAGAGGGGTTAGGGGAGTGTGGTGCAAACCTATTTCACGGTGAAACACATTCAACTAACCGAATCACACTTTGCGCATCTTACCGATCTTTGCGGTTCACTCACTCTAACTCAGTAAAAAACCAAGATCAAAGCAGCTGAAGCTACGCCCACAAACACCCAAAGTGCAATGCCGTACACCAAAGGTTTATAGCCTACCACCTTGAATTCTTTGAGTGTTAAACTCGCCCCCATTAAAAACAATACCAAAGACATTAGCGATTTAGAAAAAGTAAACATGCTTAAGGTGAGTACTTTTGGAAGCGGAAAAGCGGCTGAAAAACCCATAGCTAGTATAAAGAAGAGCACGAACCACGGAAATTTGAATTGCTTTTTATCTTTAGTGAAAACGGCCACTCCGAGCATCAATGGAATAATCCATAATACTCTCACCAGCTTGGCAGTCGTAGCCAACTCCAAAGCTTCTTTACCATATACTGAAGCAGCTCCCACTACCGAACTGGTATCATGAATTGCTATAGCACACCATAAACCAAATTGATGTTGTGTCATGTGCAAAAAAGCCCCGAGGCTAGGGAAAATAAAAACAGCCAAGGCGTTTAGTAAAAAAACCACCGCCAAAGCAGAAGATATCTCTCTGGTAGAAGCATTAATTACAGGTGCCATTGAGGCGATGGCACTTCCTCCGCAAATTGCAGTTCCGGAAGAGATTAAGAAGGACATTTTCTTATCTAAATGAAATCGTTTTGTTAGGAACAAGCCTAAGCCTAATACTGAAAATACAGAAAGTGCCGTAAGCATAAACCCTTCCGAACCTGCCGATAGGGCTTTATCCACCGCAATGCAAAAACCCAATACCACCACCGCAATTTGCAGTAGCCATTTTGTGATTTTCGGCACTTGGCTAAAACCGACATTCCCTATTATGCTCCCGAAAATAAGCCCCATAATTAAGGCAATCGGGGCGTTGATTGCAGGCAAAAGGCATAACGCAGCTAGGCCTATAAACAGGCTTCTTTTGAAAATTAACATGATTTAGAGATTTAAATCGAAACGTTTAATTCAAGTTCTCTAAGTACTTATAGCCGCTTCCCGTATTGATCATCATAATTTTTTCAGAGCGAGAAATTTCTCCACTAGCAATAAGCTTCGGAATTGCTTTCCAAAGTGCTGCTCCTTCAGGCGCAACTAACACCCCTTCTTGCTTGGCCATTTTCTTCACTCCATCAATCATTTCTTGTTCAGAAACTGTCACCGAAGTACCACCCGACTCTTTCACCACACAGTGAATCATATCCTGACCAAAGGCCACCGGAACAGCCAAACCATTGGCCAAAGACTCTGTGTATTCAGAAATGTCTTTCGTAATTCCATTCAAAGAATCTACCACAGGAGAACAATTAGCCGCTTGCACTACAATCATTCGAGGCAACTTCACATCAGCTTTTAACCAGCCAAGGTTTATCATTTCATGAAAAGCTTTCCAGATTCCTAGTAGGCCCGTTCCTCCACCAGTAGGATACAGAATTACATCAGGCAACTGCCAATTCATCTGCTCAGCAATTTCATAACCCATGGTTTTCTTACCCTCTAGTCGGTAAGGTTCCTTTAAAGTGGAAATATTGAAAGCGCCTTGCTCTTTCTCAATTTTAGCAGCCAAAGCCCCACATTGATTGATCAAGCCCTTAACTAAAAGCAACTCTGCTCCGTAATACTGGCATTCGTCTTGAAATATTTTCGGGGTATGGCTCGGCATAATCACCGTAGCTTTAATGCCAGCCGAAGCGCAATAGGCAGCCATTGCCCCTCCTGCATTTCCCGCAGTGGGAACCACGCATTTTTCCACTCCTAATTCTTTGGCTTTTGAAACTGCCATACTCAAACCTCGCGCCTTGAAAGAACCCGTTGGGTTGAGTGATTCATCTTTCATTTGAAGGTCATTTAGCCTCAATTGAGCAGCCAATCGTTTGAGTGGCAGTATGGGAGTCATGCCCTCGCCAAGTGAAACAATATTGGCATCATCCAAAACAGGCAACATTTCTCGATAGCGCCACATAGTGGGTTTTCTACCCTGAAGATCAGAAATACCAAAGGGTTCGGTGGCATGATATTGTACTACCAATGGTTTGTTGCAGCAAGTGGCAAAAGTCTGCAATTCATGAAGGGAGTATGATTTTTTACATTTGGAGCATTCCAAATGACTGGCGAGTGATGTTTGTGTTTTGATGAAGTTCATGATGCAAAACTGCATCGCTAATCATAACCAATCAAATGAATAAAAGTAACCCATTATAACTAACGGTTATAACTAAATTTTGCCTGCTTAATAAAAGCCTTGGTCACATCGGTCATGGTTTCACCCGTTCTTGTTACAAAGTTGAAACTTCGTTCTACTGCCAAACCCGAAATATTTACTTCGGTAAGTAAACCCAAAGCCACTTCGCGCTTTACCGCCAAAGGCGAAAGAAAACCTACAGCGGTATCTTCCACCAAAAAATTCTTAAGTACTTCGGTACCGCCCAATCGTACTTTTATGTTTAGGTCGGAGGACTTAATATTCAACTGCGTCATTTTTCTAGACCAAGCAGACAAGGTTCCTGAACCCACTTCGCGCAGCGCCAAAGGAATTTCCTTCAGTTCTTTCATGGAAATTTCACGCCCTGCATAAGGGCTGTGTGTAGAACAGATCGGAATGATTTTATCCGCCATAAAAAAGTCATAATGAAGTCCGCTGGCCTCGTGCTTATCTTCTACTACAGCCAAGTCAATTTCTTCATTGGTCAGCGCCTTAAGAATGTTCTCTGTATTCCGATTGATCAAAGTTATTTTCACCAATGGCCATTTTTTTCGGAACGAAGAAAGCACTTTGGGCAAAACATACAGCGACAGGGTGGTACTAGCACCTATCCTCAGTTCGCCTTTGGCTGTCAACTGACTTTTGACAATGTCCATATCCGATTCCATGCGTTTCTGGATATGCTTGGCTTCACGCAAATAGCTAAGCATTTTTTCGCCTTGGGGCGTTAAAAACACAGCATTCCCTTTGCGCTGAAAAAGAGGCACTTCCATTTCTCCTTCCAATTTTTTTATCTGTTTGCTTACAGCAGGCTGTGATATACAAAGAATTTCCGCGGCTTTAGAAAAGCTTAAGTGACTGGCCACGGTATAGAATACTTCGTAAGAAATGGATAACATAGGCAGCAATATACGGGATTGATGGAAAGAAGACACGAAACATTTCGCTCCTTATTTCTGGTTTGAACAAGTCATTTTCAACTTCTGCTTCCTAGTGTAGGAGACTAGTTTACAACCATATTAAACCAAATTCAGTAAACTATACTTCATTCCATTTTTTATGAAGAAGTTATCATATCTATTTCTACTCCTGTTTGTCTTCGGCTGCCAGAATAAAGACTCAGAAACTCCTGTTCCTGAAATATCTATTGAGGTTCAAAAAAAAGTTAGTGAGTTTAACGATTCAACTTTTGTTGGTATAACAGAGGATATACAATACTCGAAAGGAAGCATTTTCCTTACTGAAATTGAAAATGGTAGAGTTTTAGAGTTAAATGAAGCCTATGAATTGAAGCAGATTTTCGGACGGAAAGGTGATGGCCCAACCGAATTACAAGATCCAAGAGCTTCTCAGGTTCACAATAATCAATTACTTATACTGGATGGCGGTCACCAGAAAATTAAGGTCTTCAATTTAGATGGAACGATTAGCCACCAATTTGGCAGAGATATCCCTAGCAGCGATGGATTTTTCATTAAAAACAACAAGCTGTATGGAAGTAAATATGATAAATCTACCCCACCGCTTTTCTCTTACAGCTTAACTGGTGAAGATTCAATCCACTATTTCGGTTCTCACAATAGAAGACTCACTGAGATCAATCATGATAGACCTAGAGTTTTTCGTTTGTTCCCATATAAAAATGAAATAATTGCAGTAAGTGAAAATGAGCCTGTAATAGAACGATTTGACTTCGCAGGAAATAAAACCGAAGAAATATACTATCCTGAGTACTTCGAGGAATTTATTGAGCACTCCATTAAAAGAGAAAAATCATCACCCCAGATGCGCGGCACAGCCGGCTTTGTTATAGATGCAAGCTTGCATGGCAGTGAGCTTTATATACTCCTAGTAGGGTTTGATTCGACCAAAAATAAAGTTACATCAAGGCAAATTTTCAATTTTACGATAAGCGATTCTAAAATTGAACTATCAAGAATTATTGAACTCAATAATGGCAAGGATGACACTTGGTATATGTCGTTTACCATCGTAAGGAACAAAATATTGGCCTTTGATGGAGTGACCTACGAGCTTCATGAGTTCGACTTACCTAAAAAGGACTAACCTGATAAATCATACCTAGTTACTTTTTTGCTAAATCGACCAATTCATAAACCATCTTCAAAGAGATATTTTCTATCTAGGAATTGTACTTTCAGATTATTTTTTTCATTATCTATTTTGAAATTCATAAAACGGCTTGTACGTTTGCAGTCACAAGTCGAGATTTTTTGATTTGGCATCAGCCAAATTTCAAGAATCGATTTATACAGAAGCGTGGAGAGATAGGCTCTATGATGCGCTAGCAACCATCCGCAGAGGAAAGGTGCTAATTCCTAATCCCAAAGAAGGCCAAGTGGCATTCGGGAGAATATAAATTTGACAGTTATGCAAACCTATTTATCCTTTGTGGACAAACGTCCGCTCCATACCACACCCTCAAAGTCAGGGTCAGTTCTTCATGTCTCAATTTGTTGTTTGATTACAGCCTAATTCTGAATTTCTCAGAATCCTTTCCTGCTGTTCTACATTCAAAATTCTTGTGTCATGACTACATCATTTCCATTTACTCAAAATCTTAAAAAAGTGAACGATTCGTTACACTACTATCGCCATTCTGGTGAATTCCGCCTAGAATCTGGTGAGATTCTCAATGAGCTTCAGATTGCCTACCAAACCTTTGGTGAGCTTAATTCAGACAAAAGCAATGTAATTTGGGTTTGCCATGCCCTAACGGCAAATGCAGACCCTATACAGTGGTGGCCAGGCTTGATTGGGTATAATTACCTGATTAATCCTGATGAATATTTTATTGTTTGCGCTAATATTCTGGGCTCTTGTTATGGCACTACTGGCCCCAAGGATTTCGACCCAAATACTGGCGAAAGGTATTTATCAAACTTCCCAAATATCACCATTCGTGACCAGGTAAAAGCACATATTTTGCTCAGGAAGCACTTAGAAATTGAACGCATCCATTTGGGTATGGGGGGATCTACTGGAGGTCAACAAATTCTAGAGTGGGTAATTGAAGAACCTATTTTTGATAAACTATTCGTAATCGCCACTTCGGCACAAAGCAGCCCTTGGGGCAAAGCCATTCGCGCTGCGCAACGCATGGCCATCGAAGCAGATCCTTCATTTTATTCCAGCTCGGTTAACGGAGGAAAGAAAGGAATGGAAGCGGCTAGGGCCATGGCCTTACTTTCATATCGTACACCCAGCACATTCAACCAAAGCCAGAAAGACGACAACGAAGCGCTCGATAATTATAGGGCCGAGAGTTACCAGCGTTATCAAGGGTTAAAGCTAAGTCATCGTTTTGATGCACGCAGCTATTATGTTTTGGGGAAGGCCATGGACACGCACAATGTGGGGCGCGGAAGAGGAAATGTTCAAAAAGCATTAGCCACAATAAAGGCAGAAACCTTAATCATTGGCATTGAAGGTGATATTCTTTTCCCAATAGAAGACCAGCAAATTATAGCGGAGCATCTGCCGAATTCAACATTCAAAATCATTCAATCCGATTATGGCCATGACGGCTTTTTAATCGAAACTCAAAAAATATCTGAAATACTAAAACCATTCTTAAATAATGAGAGCAATTAAAATAGGCCTTTTCGGCTTTGGCTGTGTAGGACAAGGCCTTTATCAAACCATCAACAATTCGAAAAACTTTGAAGGTGAGATCGTAAGGATTTGTGTGAAAGATCGCCATAAAGTAAGAAGTCTTCCCGAGTCCGTTTTTACTTATACTAAAGAAGACATTTTGAACGACCCTTCTATTGACGTAATTGTAGAGCTGATTGATAATGCGGAAGCTGCGCTTGAAATTGTAACTACGGCTTTGAAAAACGGCAAGTCGGTGGTAACTGCCAACAAAAAGATGGTAGCCGAAAACCTTGAATACCTGATTGATCTTCAGGAAAAAACTGGAAAGGGAATTTTGTATGAAGGTGCAGTTTGCGGCAGTATTCCTATCATCAGAACTTTGGAAGAGTACTTTGGACACGAACCACTGAACGAAATCAAAGGAATTTTCAATGGCTCAACCAATTACATTCTCACCAAAATTTTTGATGAGCATTTAGATTACGCTCAAGCTTTGGAAGAAGCCAAAGAAAAGGGTTTTGCTGAAAGCGATCCCACTTTAGATGTAAAAGGCTTCGACCCGAAATTTAAGTTGAGCATATTACTGACGCATGCTTTCGGCATTAACGTATCGCCAGAGAAAATCGCCAATTTAGGCATTGACCATTTGCAGCCAAGCGATTTGGAGTTTGCAAGAAAACACGGTTATAGAATTAAGCTGATTGCTCAAGCTTCGCGAAAAAACGATGAGGTATTTGCCTGCGTTTTACCACAGTTTATAAAGGAGAACCACAACCTCAGAAATGTAAATAACGAGTTCAACGCAGTTACACTGAACGGTGAATTCTGTGACGATCAGTTATTTATAGGAAAAGGGGCTGGAAGTTTACCTACTGGTGCGGCCGTGCTTTCAGATATTTCGGCATTGAGCTATGATTACAAATACGAATATAAAAAGCACTACAATCAGGGTAAGGTACATTTCAGTAGCGAAAACGCTGTAACAGTGTATGTAAGTTTTGAAAAACCAGAGCATATTGACCTCAACGAGTTCGAAGCAGTTTCCGAAAAATTCTTCTGCTTTGATAGAAGTTATGTGATCGGTAAAATCAAACTCTCAAAACTACTTCAATCTAAATGGGTTTATAACTCTAAAATCTCTGTAGTTCAGTTCGACAATGACACCGAAATTTCGGAAGAATTAGACCTTAGCGCACTGGAAACCGAGATTTTAGAATTGAGAAAGGGTCAAAAGTTGAGAGAAAAAATCAGCGTTTAAAGAGTATCTTCTAAATGCGTGGTTTTTTTACTGAATCCTTCTCCATTTTAATCTTTAGTGGATATATTTGTAGCCCTTATGGGAGGTCGATTTACGGCCTAACCAATTGTTGATTTAAAAGAGATTGTTAAATGTCTTCAGTAATTATCACTTCAGTAGTCGCGTTTTCGGCTGTAATCTTATTGCTCGTACTGATTTTGCTTTATGCTCAGTCCAAGTTAGTTCAGTCGGGAGACGTTAAAATCATCGTAAACGGTGACGAGGCGAACCCTATTATTACTTCCGCAGGAAGTACACTATTAAATACCCTTTCTAGTCAGAAAATTTTCCTTCCGTCTGCTTGCGGTGGCGGTGGTACTTGTGCCATGTGTAAATGTACCGTAAACGAAGGTGGAGGAGATGTACTTCCAACCGAAGTGGGTCACCTTAACCGTGCCGAGCAAAAAGAAGGCGTTCGTCTTTCTTGCCAAGTAAAGGTTAAAAACGACATGCGTATTCAAATACCTGAAGAAATCTTCGGTATTAAGAAATGGGAATGCGAAGTGGTTTCAAACTACAACGTGGCCTCATTTATTAAAGAATTCGTAGTGAAATTACCTGAAGGCGAGCACTTAGAGTTTGAAGCGGGTGGTTATATTCAAGTAGACGTTCCACCGGTAGTTTGTGATTTCAAAACGATCAACATTGAGCCGCATCCAAACGATCCGGCTGGTCCAGACAAGTTCAAAGGAGATTGGGACAAATTCCAGCTTTGGGATTTAAAAATGGTAAACGAAGAAGAAATCTTCCGTGCCTATTCAATGGCTAACCACCCTGCCGAAGGAAACATTATCATGTTGAACATCCGTATTGCTACTCCACCTTGGGACAGAGCAAATAATAAATGGATGGATGTTAACCCAGGTATTTGTTCTTCTTATGTATTTACTAGAAAGCCTGGCGATAAAGTAACTATTTCTGGACCTTACGGTGAATTCTTCATTAAACCTACCGATGCAGAAATGCTTTATGTTGGTGGTGGTGCAGGTATGGCGCCAATGAGATCTCATTTATTCCACCTTTTCCACACATTGAAAACAGGAAGAAAGGTATCTTACTGGTACGGTGGACGTTCAAAAAGAGAGCTTTTCTACCTAGAAGATTTCCAGAAAATCGAAAAGGAATTCCCGAACTTTCGTTTCTATCTTGTGCTTTCTGAGCCAATGCCAGAAGACAATTGGGTAGAGAAGAAAGATGTAAATGATAAAGAAGGTGATGGTTTCTTAGGTTTTGTTCACCAAGCGGTGATTGACCAATACTTGAGCAAACATGATTCTCCTGAAGATATTGAGTTTTACTTCTGTGGGCCTCCAATGATGAACGCAGCGGTAATTAAAATGTGTGACGACTGGGGTGTTCCACCTGAAAACGTAGCATTTGATGACTTCGGAGGTTAATTAACCCCAAGCAATAAAATATACAATGGCCATTCTTTTAGGATGGTCATTTTTTTTTATTGAAAAGATGTCCCGTCCTGAAATAGCGTT
>NZ_JSVA01000012.1:0-120266 GCF_001267955.1 Roseivirga seohaensis subsp. aquiponti | reverse complement strand
GGCGTCATTGCCGGCTGCATCTTTGATCGTTCCGCCATTCAAGGTCAATGCATTGGTGGCTTTGTAATCTAAATCTGCTGACTCATCGCCCATCTGAACGGTATAATTGAAAGTCAAAGTGTTTGTTCCTGTGCCTGAACTGTAGTCCACTTTACGGTCTACTACTCCGGTTTCAAGCTCCAACTGTGGGGTGCCTGTAACCGTTAATGCTTCATCGAAAGTAACTGTTATCGGTATCGATTCTCCTAATCCATAACTGCCATCCACCTTCGTAGAACTTACTGAGGTGATAACGGGGGCTATACCATCAATCACTATCGCTTTATTCGCTCCCAATGAATTGGCTGCACCAGGGGCTGGTAAAGTTAAAACTGCATCATTGCCTGCTGCATCCTTAGCTGTTCCACTTAAAGAAATATCCAAAGAGTTGGTTGCTTTATAATCTAAATCCGAACTTTCAGTACCTGCTTGAACTGTATATGTAAAATTCAAAGTATTAGTACCGCTTCCTGAAACAGCCGCAATGTAATAATCCAAGGTTCCTGTCTCTAACTGAAGTTGGATTTGACTAAGCGTATTAACATAAATAACCTCACTAAATACTACCTGAACATTCACTTGGTCACCAACCTTATAGGTTCCGTCTGATGTGCTACTGGTCACGTTAATTACCGTTGGTGCAACACCATCTACCAATACAGCCGTAGTGGCACCTACTGAATTTAAGGTAAGGTTTGCATCGTTGGTTGCCGCATCCTTCAAAGTACCTCCATTAGCGGAAAGGGTGCCTACAGTAATACCATCGGTATCCAATTCACCTGATTGTACAACATATCTAAACAGCAAGGCACTTGTTCCTGAACCGCTCTGATAAACTGCCTGACGAGTAGTAGAGCCTATAGTAATTGATAGTTGTGGAGTCCCGCCTGTAGTTACAACCGTTACGTTCTCAGAAAAATTAACCGTGAAATCTAAGTTCTGACTTGCAACATATGTTGCGTTGGCAGGAACTGATACGCTTGTCACTGTTGGTAATACTGCGTCTACCACTATGGCTTTGTTCGCTCCCAACGAATTGGCCGCCCCTGGAGTGGCCAAAGTTAAAGTAGCGTCATTACCTGAGGCATCTTTAATCGTACCTGAATTTAAGGTTAACGAGTTCGTAGCAACGTAATCCAAATCAGCACTTACATCGCCTGATTGTACTGTATAATTGAAGGTCAATGTATTCGAACCTGAGCCTGAAGTGTAGTTTACTGCTCTATCCGTTGCTCCTGTTTCTAATTTTATTTGAGGAATACCTGTTACCGTAACTGCTTCGGAAAATGTAACCGTTACCGCTACTGCATCGCCAGCGTTATATGTGCCATTGTTCGTAGCCGAACTTACACTTGTTACTGTTGGAACAACTCCGTCAATCACTAGCGCTTTATTAGATGCCAATGAACCGCCTGTAGCTCCTTGTTGTACGGTAAGACTAGCATTGTTTCCTGCTGCATCTTTTATTGTTCCACCATTCAAGCTAAGGGCAGTTGAGCTCGTGACATCTAAATCTGCACTCACATCTCCTGCCTGAACAGTGTAGACAAAACGTAGGGTAGACACACTCCTGTCTACATAGTTAATGGTTCTATCTGTGGTTCCTGTTTCTAGTTCTAACTGAGGCGTTCCAGTAACTAATACCTCTTCACTGTATTGAACATATATATTGATGTTGTCTCCAACTTTGAAGGTTCCATTGGTAGCATTCGAGGTTACTTCTAAAACAGTTGGTACAACTTTATCATTAAGGCTTGCTGTGTTATTAGTGGTTTGGTTGGCATCTGCGGTTAAGCCGTTTTGGTCAAATACCGCATTGGCTTGAAGGTCTACCTCTAAGGTTTCAGCTCCATCTGGCGTGCCTGTTACACTAAAGAAAATTCTAACTACGGTTTCTCCACCTGAAAGCGCTGTCGCTGAACCTTCTGCCGTATTATCATTCTTCTTTACGCTTGAAATGACTGGAGTGGTGGCTGTGCCATTGTTGATTGAAAGATTAAAATCACTCGCTTGCAAACCTCCCCCAGCACAATTGTCTTCATACACTCCTTCGTTGAAAGTTACATCAATGTAAGAGTTGTCTGCGGCTAAACTAACGCCTGTAATGCTAGGCTTGATTAGGTCATTTAAAATTCTGGTGTTATTGCTTTGTGTTGCACTTGCTGCATTTCCAGCGGCATCGAAAACTGAGCTTCCATCTGCAAAATCAATTTTTACAACTTCAGAACCATCGGCTACTCCTGTGGTAGTGAAGGTTACTCTAATAATATTTTCTCCTCCTGTTAAGTCTGTAGTACCATCTACCTTTTTCAAGCTGGTTATTACTGGATTAGTTGCCGAACCACCAGAAATTGAAATGGCAATATCACTGATTTCTAATGCTCCACTTCCTCCATTCGTGTTGTAAAGTCCTTCACTCGCAAAAATCTCTACAAAAGTATTCCCATTATGTAAACTTAAGCTGGTAATTACTGGGGCTACTGCATCAATCACTAAAGCTTTGTTTGCGCCTAATGAATTGGCTGCGCCTGGAGTAGCCAAAGTCAAAGTAGCATTGTTGCCTGCGGCATCTTTTATCGTTCCTCCATTCAATGCTAATGAGTTAGTCGCAACGTAATCTAAGTCAGAACTCACATCTCCAGCTTGTACTATGTAGTTGAAAGTTAAAGTCGATCCTCCTGATCCACTGAAGTAGTTTGCAGTTCTGTCGGTCGTGCCTGTTTCCAATTCTATCTGAGGAAATCCGCTAACCGTAACTGATTCGCTAAAGGTTACCGTTACCAATATCACCTCTCCAGCACTGTAACTGCCATTTGTCTTAGAAGAACTGACACTAGTAACGGTTGGGGCTACTGCATCAATCACTAAAGCTTTGTTCGCGCCTAATGAATTGGCTGCGCCTGGAGTGGCTAAGGTCAAAGTAGCATTGTTGCCTGCTCCATCTTTTATCGTTCCTCCATTCAATGCTAATGAGTTGGTTGCCACGTAATCTAAGTCAGCACTTACATCGCCTGATTGTACTGTGTAATTGAAGGTCAATGTATTCGTTCCACTACCAGAAGAGTAATTCACCGTTCGATCAGTGGTGCCTGTCTCTAAAGTAATCTGTGGAGTTCCTGTTACCGTAACCGCTTCTGAAAAAGTAACGGTTACCAATATCACCTCTCCAGCACTGTAAGTGCCATTTGTCTTAGAAGAACTGACACTAGTAACGGTTGGGGCGGTAATATCATTTAAAGTAGCAGTATTATCACTTTGGCTTGCAGCAGCAGGGAAGCCTTGTGAGCTAAAGATAGATGAAGCATCTGTAGGATTTACTGTCAAGGTTTCAGCTCCATTCGATACATTGGTATAAGTAAAGTTAATACGGATTACCGTCTCTCCACCACTTAAGACCCCTCCACTATTATCTGTGACACTGGAAATAACTGGAGAAGTAGCCACACCACCTGTCAATGATATGTTAAAGTCTGAATCTTGCAATGCTCCATTGCCAGCATTGGTACTGTAAACCCCTGCCGAAAAAGTTATATCTATATAACTGTTGTCCGAAGCCAGGCTCACTCCTGTGATCTCTGGATTGGAGGGATATATGGTAGCCCCTATCCCCAGGTATGGAGAAACTGTAGCTACAGTTTCCACAGCACCTCCATTATCGGCCAGTTCTCCACCTGTCACCGTTCCGTTGGCCTCTGTGCTAGCAAAAATATCAGCCAAGTTTGCCTCTACAGTAGCCGAGCCGGACGAAGGGGTAAAAGCCTCTGAAACAACTACGGTTCCAGAAAAATTAATTGTACCCGCGTTCAAAATGTTAACTGCCCCACCTGTATTGGCTATAATGGAGTTGGAAATATTGATTGTAGCGGACTGGACGCTTGGCTCTGCAAGAAGTTCTTCAAAATTATTGGCCTTATTGCCAGTGAGTGTAGAATTGGATAAGGTAACTGTGGCTGGAGCGTTTCCTGAGCCATGGACATGCAGGCCAGCTATTCCATCAGCAGTGTTATAAGCAATGGTGGTGTTATCGACTGTTCCTGTTCCTGTAATCACAATACTACCATACTTAGCACTATTTTCGGTAATAAGGCTATTCTTGATACTGACCGTTGTAGTACTTTCCGAGTAAAAGCCTCCGCCACGATTCTCGACACTATTGTTACTGATGGTAGAAGCATCAACGGTAAGGTTGGCATTACCACTAACATATATGCCGCCTCCATTATTAGAGCCAGTCAAGGAACCGCCTGTAATTTTGAGGGATGCTAACTCCACAGTTCCTCCAGAAACTTGAAACACACGACTATTGGATGCCGCATCTATGGTAATGTCGGCTTTGTAGTCGCCATTTATATCCCCTTTAATACGAATGCCATTTGTGATGGACAGTTGTGTTCCGTTTAGCGTGATGGTCGAGCCAGAAATAGCCGCATCAAACTCCACCTCGTCATTGTAACTGTTGGCATTGGATATAGTTATAGCTTCCCTCAGAGAAAACAGTCCGTCCCCAGCATCTACCACATCCGTTGCTGTATTCACTATCATTGGTGAATTTGTAGTAGTAATGTCTACTTTCGTAGGGCTGGCCTGAACATTGCCAGCTTGGTCTTCTGCCACAACGTAAACATCATAGGCAGTGGATTCGGTTAAACCAAGAACGAAGTAGCTACCTGAAAAGTCACCGGAATTAAGGGTCTCATTGCCACTGGCAGAGACAGCACCTCCACCGCTGGATTGGCCATTTTTTACCTCTGTGGACGTGGGAGCAGATGAACCATCAGGCACCACCACATAGTAAATCGTTCCCGATTCATCAATATCCGCTGACAAAATAAAACTACTGCGGGTGATACTGCTCGCTACAGGCGTGAGGTTTTCAAAGACCGGAGCGGTGTTGTCTGCAGCAGCTCCACTAGTAACAATATTAAAGACTACTGCGCCAATGGTTACATTATTAGAGAAATCAAAGTTAAGTAGGCCAGTAATAGTAACGCTATTGGCTGTATGAGAAATTGATAATCCTGTAGTGTTAACGCTAGATTCTAATGTATTAATTGAAGCACCTGTAATTGCGCCATATGTACCTCCAGAAAAATTAAAATTAATAACATTAGCATTAATAGTACTGCCATTTCTACCTGCCAGCGTCAATGTAGATTCATCAATATCTACATATAAATTTTTAATTGAACCAATTTGAAATTCAACATTATAATCAGCTGCTGCTCCTAAAAGATTATCGTCTGAATTGTTTACAGTCTTGGTAGAAGTTAGCTCTACAAACTCGACAGTTGCTCCTGCGAGAGAACCTGTAGATGAGGAGCTATTAGGAGAAACTGTAAAGGCACTATAACCAGAGGAAGTTATATCGTACGCTGCTGAGTTATTTCCTTCCCAATTACCAGCACCCAAAGCATAGTCACTATTAATGGCTCTCATCAACTGAGATTTAGTACCTGTAGTTATCCCTTTATACCTTACATTATCATTTTCATAATCTCTGCTATCATTTGGGTTAAAAAGTGAAATACAGTTAAACCCATTGGTTAAGCCTGGAGGTACGTTACTATAAGCTGAACCACCGTTTTCAGTTAAACCTGACCAGCCTGTAGTGGCATCATAGCCTAAAGAAGGACTAAGACCATCATCTAAATGAATAGCAGCTAAAAAGGTAGGTACAACTCCAGCTGGTCTTGCACCTGTGGAAGTTTGGTAGGCAATTACCTGATCTCCAGTCGATAAGCTCCACCCTGTACCAGCCAGAATACCAGATACGGTACCTCCTCCTATTACGTTCATCACGTCAGTACCTGTTTCGTAGATATGGACTATCGAACCTTTTGGAAGACCTCCAGCAGGAGCTGTCCATTTAAAATGCCCTTCGGAGGTTCCTACCCAGTAACCACTTGGAGTAAAATTAGCGTCTACACCTGTGTCTGTGTTTCTGGTTCTCCAACCCTCTTCGGTAAAGTATATCACCTCTCCAGCCGGTATGTCTTTCAAGGCTACCCAAGTGAAGCTATGGTCACGGCCGGACGTTGGCCCTGGGTCTTCATTTACTCCAATAAAGGCGATATCGCCATGGGTGAGTGTATTACTAATAGGTGCATCTGGACCCTCCTCCGTTTTTAACTTAAACGAGGATGTAGAAAGAAGTAGAAAAAAACAGAGTAGTATGCTTTTGCCTAGGGATTTGGTGATTCTCATGTTATAAAAATTATGTGCAACTATAATTGTGAGGTGAAGTCACAGTTGCAGATTTTTTCAGAGACAAAAAAACGGCCTTTAGAAGAAAGTAAATTGTAGAAATCGGAAATGAGGATTATTATCTGATATTAGAAGCCTTGGCGAAGAAGATAGGCAATAGAGGAACGTTCATTTTGTAATTCTTTTGGGGTTTTTCCACAGAAACTCTTGAAATCACGACTAAAATGCGCCTGATCGTGGTAGCCCATTTGATAAGCAATATCTGACAGTTTATCCGTATCCTTCATCTTGTCGAGCATTTTAAGCGATTCGTTGAAACGTGTCAACTGAATGAATCTTTTTGGGCTAAGGCCAACATACTCTTTGAAAATATTCACAATATGGCGTTCTGTATACCCCATCCATTCGGCCAAATCGGTTACCGTTATCGTAAATGCATTAGTGTTTACTATTCTTTTATAAATTCGCTCAACATCGACTCGTATCGGGTTATTTTCAAGTTGCTCATTCATAAATGCCTCCATGCTGTCAACTACATCTAAAGTCTTCAGTTGAATATTAGGCAATGGTAATTTATTACCTTCTAGCTTATCAATAGTATCGAGCCTTGTGAAGTTGTTTAAGATATCCTTAGGTTTTATCCGAAAAAGGAGTCCTAAATAAATTGGATGTATAGAAGCGCCTACCACACGGATCTTCTTATGAGAATACTTAGCCATATTGTCAATACAAGCCAAATAAAAGCCGCTATCTACCAAAGATTTACGATTCAGTCCGTCATATTCAACGTAAAATTCTTCATCAGTTTCTATATAAAAAAATGCAGATCTTCCGCTTGGCAATAAAAAATCTGCGCGTTCTGTTTGCTCGTCATACTCCATTACAAATAAAGAATGAACTACGTTCAAAAGCTCATGCTTGGGTTTAATATGAGAAACCTTTAAACTCATAACACCATTGTTAAAAGTTCATCAGGTGATGGCTTGAAGCCTAGAAATGAAAATTCTTGAATAATAAAATCACGGTCATCTTCGAATGAAAATAACAAATAGCACATATACGAAATAAATTGAGTCTCTGTAAGCTGATTTTTGACTTTCCTGTCTTAACCAGATAAGCAAAGCAACATATTATTAATTCGAAATATTATTAATTTCAGTTCGATTATTTTATTGGAGAACCACCAGAGCTCATGCTTATACTATGAATAACACACTAGTCTGTAAACCACTGGGGATCAAAAAATAACCTTAAATTAAAAGACGAAAAAACATCAAAGAAAAATCTACATTTTTATTTCAAAGGAAAAAAAACATAACAATACCAATTAAAAATTAGAAAGCCCCATAACTCAATTGAGTTATGGGGCTTTCTAAATATAAGTCAATAGGTTACTGCCCTACAAAGAAAATTGAGTTGGCAACGAACAGCTTTCCGTTTTGCCAGAAGGCACGGAAAAGTGGGTTATCGGCCATGTAAACTATAGAACCTCTACCATAGCTTTCAACACCGAAGACTACAGATTTGGCTAGTCTTTCTTTGGCCTTATCTCCAGCTACTCCGCTTACGTAAGAGTCAACTCCTTCAATAATTCCAACATTACCCCCACCAGCTAAGTAAGCATAACGGCTGCTGTTGTTTTTTAAGGTGAAGTAGTAATCAGGATATCCGAAAGCAAGTGGATGAGTATTGTCCACTTTCAATTTAAAAATTGCGCCCGGCAAACGAGAGCTTGCGAAAAGATCACCTCTATCGGCATAAGGTGTTAATGCCTCTTTTTCCTTTTCTTCATCTGTTTTCTTATTGGCTTCTTTCTGGTCAGAATCGCTGGCATAATTTTTTAAGCTGAAACCATCTTTTCCTGCAAAAGTGTTTATTGAACGTTCGATAGCGATGATCTTTCCTCCTCCACGTACCCAACTTTTCACATCATCCATTCGGCTACCGCCCAAAGCACTTCCGTAAGAACCACTTGGCAATACCAAAGTATTGTAGTTGTCGAGGTTAATACGCCCGAAGTCGTTTACATCTACCATAGTGATTGGGTAGTTCAACTCTTGTTCCATAAAATACCAAAACTCACCAAAACCAAGTGAAGAAACACCATCTCCTCTTAATACCAAGATTTTAGGCGCATCCAAAAATTTCACTCCATTCGAACCAAAATCTTTACCCGTTTCCACAAAAGTAGTTGGGGTAGAAGTAAGATTTCTGTCGTAAGTCTTTGCAGCGTTTTTCACAATGTCGTCAAACTTACTGCCCATGTGCATGTTTCCTTTTCTGGTAATGATTAGCGTTCCAGTTGCATAAGAGTTGCCTGCTACTGAAAACGGCTCTTCTGCAAATCTTAATTTAATGTCGTTTTTAAGTAAATGCCCTAAGAACTTAGCATCCTCTAAAGTCTCCCACTTCAATAAATAAGCGGCTGGTTTGCTGCCTACGTTTACCTGACCTTGTGGTTTAGAGTACTTAGCTGGCTTTACGTCCATTTTGGTTTCAGTAGCATAGGCGTCTAATCCCATCATGTATGGCACAGCCCAAGCGGTAATGTCATAGGTATCGGAAGTACTGGCAAAAGTATTTGGTTCGAAAAATGCCTGAACCAAAACTGCTTTAGGTTGAAAAGCACTAATCAAGATATCACCATTCTGAACACCAGCATTCTCCGTTTTACCTGTTAGGTAATTAAATGAAGACACTGCCTTGCTAGAAGAACCAATGCCATAAACAATTTGCTGGCTATCTAAAAAATCAGTCAACTTTTTAAGTTTGTCTGGGTGGTTCGTTCCTCTTACGATATAAGTTTTATACTTGGCTTTAGGGTTGTTTACTGATTTATTAAAGAAGTTAGCAAACTCATCCACCATTTTTTCGCTGTATTTAGAAGCCGTTTCTACCGTAGACATTCCAGTAGTATAGTGGTGCGCAATTGCATCTTCTAGTTTCAAGGTGTCGCCCTCATCTGTAAGAATGGCCAAATCGCTGCTCCCTTGCTCATAAGTCATTCCAATAGCTCCGTTGAACATCGGATAAGAGTCACCATAACTTGGGTACAGCATATCGAAGCTTTCTTTAGTAAAGAATAACCAACCGTTTTCGTCAAAATACTTGGCGTGGTTTTTACCAATAATGTCTTGAAAATCTCTTTGCCATTGCGTTACCTGATCGTGAACTGGCTCTGCAGCTGGCGCGAAATAATAAGGGCTATTGCTACCCTGCTCATGAAAATCCACATGAATATGCGGCATTATAGTATTGTAGAATTTCATACGCTGCTGAGATTCTACTTGTGTTTGCCAAGCCCAGTCTCTGTTCAAATCAAACAAATAATGGTTTGCTCTTCCTCCTGGCCAAGGCTCGTTGTGTTCGGCAGCCTCTGGATTTGGATTGGGCGTAGTTCCTGCTACCTGATTGATCCAGTTAGAGTAGCGATCGCGACCATCAGGGTTGACGCAAGGGTCGAAAATTATGACTGTGTTCTTCAACCATTCTCTTGAGGTTGTATTGTCTGGCCTTGCAATTTCATAAAGCGTTTTCATGGCCGTTTCTGTAGAGTTCGCTTCGTTGCCATGCACGTTATAACTTAACCATACAATCCCGATTTTCTTCCCAGAAGGCTCACCTTCCATCAGTTTTGCTCTTTTCAGGTTATCGGTACGAATGGTTTCCCAGTTATCGATATTTTCTTGAGACGATACAATTGCGGCAACCAAAGGACGCAGCTCATTGGTTTGGCCGTACTGATGAATTTTTGCATTGCTCAGTTGATTTGTAACATACTCATAGTAGTCTACCACTTTATAATTAGGTGTAAATCGTGTACCCAATTTGTAGCCCAAAAATTCATCAGGGCTTTTAAGCGATTGCGCTTGGGTTTGAAAAAGTGTGAATGCCAAAAGGCACAGGCAGAGGAGTGTTCTTTTCATAAATGTAGAGTTAACAGCGAGGAATTTACGGCTAATTAATTTCTTGCCAAACTTGATTTTCCTGATTGGTTAAATCAAAGTTGAGGAATCCCCTTCCTATAACTCATAATTAAGGTTGGTTTCTCTTATTGCTTGACCATATTCTAAGTCAATTCTCAATTAACAGTTTCTAAAATTAGAGCCTTTGAATACCTTCCTTTTTCGCCAGCGGCAAATAACAAACGTGTTTCGCTTATTTCTTCTAATTCAAGAATAAAGAATTTAGATGCAAAATGAACTCCACTCCCCTCACCCCTTCCATGTTCTAGGTAAAACCGTCCTTCATCTTCAACATAGAAGTAAGAAACCGTGGCTACCTGTTCATCTGGGGACGCCCAATAACAGCCCAAACTGCCTAATGTAACCTCTACCTCTTCGGTTTCTGCCTTAAAAGTATAGATGTCATCCTTATAACAATCATTAAAAGCACTAAATTGAGTATAGGCATAATTATCATAATGAGCAGTCACTCTCCATGACTTTTGAGAGTCGCCATATACCATTTTTAGTTGTTCTGCTGAGAACTTAATTTTTGGGGAGTCATCATCGTTTTTACAACCCATTAAAAAGGTAAAAGAAAGTAGTATGGCTAAAAAATATTTTGGTGCTTGCATAAAGGGTTCAAATTTAAGCAGTCGTTACCAAAGGTTATGCCATAAACCTTAAAACTGTACTTTGACACCTCTCCTTTTTTAAGAAAGAATTATTACGCCCAAAGACTCTTGTTCAAAAAAAGTAAACCTAATTTTGAATACTAAACCCACAACTGTGAACCGCTACTTCATCGCTATTCTTCCCACCGAACCTTTGGCTTCTGAAATCATGAAAGTCAAACAGTATTTTGTGGAAGCTTATGGAAGTAAGGGGGCATTGCGGTCGCCAGCGCACCTTACATTACACATGCCTTTTTTATGGAAAGCAAAAAAAGAAGCTCAACTGATTGATTTACTTGCACAGACAACTAATGTAAATTCATTTAAAATTGAACTGGATGGTTTTGGAGCTTTCCCCCCGAAAGCTGTTTTCATTAAAAATAAAACTTGTGCCGAATTAAGTGCATTTCAAGAGCAACTTACCCGCTTTACTTGGCGTGAGATGAAGCTTTTTAACCCTACCCACAATCGAGGGTTTCATCCGCACATAACCGTGGCTTTTCGAGATTTAAAGAAGGAAGGTTTTTATAAAGCTTGGCCCGAATTTGAGCACAAAAGCTTTGAGGGCGAAATCGAAGTCAATTCTTTTTGGCTATTAAAACATGACGGCAAGCAGTGGCATCCGTTTCATGAATTTGTTTTCAAGGCTGAAAATTAATTCCCGAAGGGAAGCACGAACAAATAGACTGCTGCAAAATGAAATGCGGTTCCGCCCATAACGAAAATGTGCCAAATGGCATGATGGTATTTCAGTTTACGCATTAGGTAAAAAACCACGCCCCCCGTGTAGCACAATCCGCCATAAAGCATCAGGTTTACAGCTTCTGTAGAAATCAACTCTGACAAACGCGAGAATAGCGTGAAGCCCAACCAGCCCATTCCCAAATAAGAAATGAGAGAAAGCACTTCGAGCTTTCCAGTAAAGAAAATCTTGAAAATGGTGCCTGCAAAAGCAATTGCCCACACAGCGATTAGCACATTCACCCCCAAGGCCTCTTCGCGAAGCACCACCCAGCAAAAAGGGGTAAAAGTACCAGCAATGAGAAAGTAAATGGCAATGTGGTCTAGTTTCTTATATAATGATTTTCGCTGTTGGGATTTAACGCTGTGATAAGCCGTTGAAGCAACATAAAGTAAAACCATGCTTAGGCCAAACACTAAGAAGCCAACTTGTTTTTCAGTAGCATTTGCTGGGGTGTTCAATAATAAGACTACCGTCCCAACAATCGCTAAAACGGCCCCAATTCCGTGCGTCCATGCGTTAGCCAATTCTTCTTCGGCAGAGTATGCTTCTAATTTTTGCTTATTTTTCATCTGGAAGTATTAACGCAGTGCCACAAAATTTGCAGTAGTGCGCAATTGCTTCATGCCCCGATTGATGGCAATTCGGGCACTTTACTTTTTTTCTTTCAGCGTTGTCTTTGGTCAGTTCTGCTGTTACAATACCTGTAGGTACGGCTATAATTGCATAACCCATAATCATAATAAACGAAGCCAATGACTGACCAATTACAGTTTGCGGGGCAATATCGCCATAGCCTACTGTAGTAAGTGTTACAATGGCCCAATACATACTAACTGGAATACTGGTAAAGCCGTTTTCGCCTCCTTCAATCATATACATGGCCGTTCCGGTAATCATTACTACCGTAAGTACCGAACCTAAAAACACTGTAATTTTATGCCTACTGGCCTTTAAAGCCCTGGCCAATTGCTCGCCTTCACCCACAAAGCGGCCTAGTTTTAAAATTCTGAACACCCTCAGCAATCTTAATGCACGAATAATAAGTAGGTATTGAGTTCCTGTAAAAACCAAGCTGATATAAGCCGGTAATACTGCCAGTAAATCAATAATTCCGTAAAAACTAAAAGCGTACTTTTTGGGGGTTTCAGAAACGTACAAGCGTAGTATAAACTCAATAGAGAAACCTATGGTGAGTACCCACTCTACTATTTTAAAAAACTGACCATAATGCTCGTTAAGCGATTTTACGCTTTCTAATATTACAGCTAAAACACTGATTACGATGGCCCAAAGTAAGGCCACATCAAAGGCTTTTCCAGCGGGAGTATCTGCTTCAAAAATTATGATATAGAGTCGTTGCCGAATACTTTTGGTCATACTCAAAAGTAATAATTATTTGTAGATTCAAATATTCGGCATCAGTTATTATGTGTCGTCCTGAAATAGCATTACACAAAAAGTAATGTTATTAAGAGAGAGAGAGAGAGTATTTTAAGCACACCCAGCCTAACTACACTTTAAATTGAGTGTAATAAAAGAAGTGGAGAGTCGTCATTTAGGACTGACAGACTGAATCTCTCGATCAATCGTCATTCGTAGGTGAATTGAGTATCGGCCACTCTTTGTTTTTATATAGTTTCGATTGAAAATTGGCTTGAAAGAGTCCGTTGGATTAACGTGACTAATTAGATCATACTGGTAGTAGTGTCAAATAACCCTATCTCAAATCTAAGCATTTTGATAAAATGAACTTAGCATTTACCCCATGCAACCCCTCGCTCCATTTTCGCATCTGTTAAAAGTACTGTAACCTATTCTTGGTTTATCAGTCTATACTAAAAGGTCAAAACTTAAAACAACATGAAAACACAACAAATCACACTCAAACTCACCTTTTTCACTTTCCTTCTGGTCTCATTATTTTCATTCAATGCCCAAGCACAATCTACGGTGAAGGCTTCGGATATTATGAAAGCAATGAAAAACGGGGAAGACATTAAGTATTCTAATATAACCGTTACTGGAACGCTGGATTTCACTTATATGGATGAAAAAGCGCCCGATTTGCCCCGCAGAAGAAGCTGGTGGAGAAATGGCGGAGACAACACCGTTAATGAATTGATCAAAAGTAAAATCACTTTCGAAAATGTAGTTTTCGAAAATGATGTAATCGCTTACTTTCACGATGACAGATCGGAATATACTTTTACAGCTGATTTTGAAGAAAATGTAGTTTTCAAAAACTGCAAATTTGAACGTGACGCCATGTTCAAGTATTCAGAATTTGAGCGAGAAGCTTCATTTGCAGGTTCTACTTTCAAAGATGAATCCACTTTTAAATATGCTGAATTTTCTAGATTAGCAGATTTTTCTAACACCAGCTTTGATGAAAATGCCATTTTCAAATACACAAAATTCAGAGATGGGGTCAACCTTTCTTCGGCTCGTTTTGAAAGATCATTGGACATTAAATACACCAAAGTAAGAGGCGATTTCGACATCAACAATCTATATGTGCGTTGGGATATCGACTCTAAATACACCGACATTAACGGTCGTAAATTCTCAAAAAATATGCTCGACAACTAATTGGTCATAATTTAGAGCGCACAAAAAGGCAGCTCATGGGTTGCCTTTTTTGTTTCATTAGCCGCCTCGCACTAGCTTTCTAGCATATCAGTTTTCTCTTTCTATTGAGAATCCCCAAAAATCCTTCTCCTTAAACCCATTAATTCCTGAGAGTATAGAATCATTAGCTTGTGTAGGGTTCTTCCGAAAGAGCCTTAAGCGAAAACAAAAAGGCCACCTCAGTTGCTACTGAAGACGGCCTCTAATATTGATATATTTTTCAGTTATACTTTCATAGTAAACCACTTGGCGATGGTCTTCCAATTCACTTTTGCTCCGTACATTAATATCCCTACGCGATAGATTCTTCCGGCCATCCATATGGTGCCAATAAAGCCTAATACCAAAAGCACCATAGAAAGCAATAGCTGCCATGTTGGTACTCCAAATGGCAATCGGGCCATCATTACAATGGGCGATGTAAATGGAATCATGGACAGGGTAACCGCCATTGGGCTATGTGGATCTTGCAGTACAAATGTCAATGACACAATTCCTACAATGATAGGCAACATAATAGGCAACATAAACTGCTGAGCATCTTGGATACTATCTACCGCAGAGCCGATGGCAGCGTAAAGCGCTCCATATAGAAAATAAGCCCCTAAGAAGTAAAACAAGAATGAAACTACAATTTGCGCCACAGGAATGGTATCGAGCATTCCCTGAATATTGGCGGCAATTTCTTGGTTTTGGGTCATATCCACCTCAGCAGGCATCTGACCTGCCATGGTTTCCATTCCGCCTCCAAGCGCAGTAATCCCCACGGAGAAAAGTGTAAACATCAATACAATCCAGATAAGAAGTTGGGTAACACCGACAGCTCCAACGCCCAATACTTTCCCCATCATCAGTTGGAAAGGACGCACAGAAGATACAATTACCTCTACAATTCTACTGGTTTTCTCATCAAGCACGGACTGCATAATCTGGCTACCGTAGATGAAAATGAACATGTAAATCAAAAAGCCGAAAACATAACCTACTGCTGAACTCAGGTTTGTATTGCTCTCTTTGGCTTCTCCAGACTCAGATAAATTGAAAGAATTCAAACTGACACTTACTTTGAGTGAATTAATCACTGCTGGGTCTAAACCCGATCTATCCAGCTTTACCGCTTCAAGTTCTCTCTTAATTTCAGACTCGAAATTTTTCATGGCCTGATTACCAGGGTTGGTTTCAGAGTAAAAAGAAAACTCACTATAACGCGTTTTAGAAGCATCGTCAAGGTCAATTTCTGGAATATGAATTAACCCGTAGACATCATCTTCTTGAAGTTTGGCTTTTGCATCTTCTAAATTGCTGGTAAGGTAAGTATAGGTGTAACCAGCGTTGCTGAATGAATCTTGGAAATAACCGCTTTCATCGAGCACATACACCTCTTTTGAAGAGTCACCATCACTTGTTCCTAAATAAACAATCCCGAAAATAACAGCTGGGAAAATCAGGGGAATAAGAATGGTGGCCAGTAAAAATGACTTCTTCTTTACCCTGGTAGAATATTCTCTTTTGAGTACTAAAAATATCTGTTTCATCTTTTGTTCCCTCCTTCCACAATTGAAATAAATATATCATTCACTGAAGGAATGACTTCTACAAACGAATGCACTTCGGTTTTAGCAATTAACTGACTGAGAAGGTGATTCGGGTTATGCCCGTTTTTCGATTGAATAATCGCTTCATAATAACCGTCTTCCAAATGCTTGGTGTCCAGCAATTCATATTCGGCACCTAAACCAGAGAAATCTCCCTTGTACTCTACTTTGTATTTATCTGATCGGAAAGAATTCTTGATTTCCTTTTTAGTACCATCCAAAATTTTCTCCGACTTATTGATCATGGCAATGTGCTCACAAAGCTGCTCTACAGATTCCATTCTGTGGGTAGAAAAAATAATGGTTGCCCCTTTATCTCTCAATTCAAGAATTTCGTCTTTGATCAAATTGGCGTTTACTGGATCGAAACCAGAGAACGGCTCATCTAGAATAAGCAACTGTGGTTCGTGGATTACCGTAGCGATAAACTGAATTTTCTGCGCCATCCCTTTTGAAAGGTCTTCTACTTTCTGACCCGCCCACTCGGTTAGACTAAGTTTTTCAAGCCATTTTTTGATTTTGGCTTTAGCCTCAGTCTTCGACATGCCTTTCAGCTGTGCCAAATACATAAGCTGTTCGCCTACTTTCATTTTCTTATACAGACCTCGCTCTTCGGGCAAATAACCAATAATTTCTACATGACGTGGATTTAGCTTTTCCCCATTTATGAGTACTTCGCCTTCATCGGCCATAATGATTTGATTGATGATTCTGATGAGTGTGGTTTTCCCTGCCCCGTTTGGCCCTAATAGGCCAAAAATAGACTGCTTGGGAATGCTTATGCTCACATCGTTCAAAGCTCTATGCTCGGCATAGCTTTTCGAAATGTGATTGGCTTCGAGTATATTCAAGGTTTTGTGATTTTGTGAATACTTTAAAGTTAATCGGTACTAAGCACCTTTAAAAGTAACACAAGATTAAAATTGAAATCCTAAATATAGTCAAGAACCTGCTGAGCGGAAGATGTTGTCGATTTGTGGATTTTTGAGGCTCCGGCCTTTTAGTTTTTGGCAAAAATCACGTTGCCCATAGAAAGGTCTATATTGAATGTGAGCAGGTTTGGAGAATCCTCTTTGTAGGAAGGGTTCACATAAACGTTATCGCCAATAGACACAAAGTTGCTAGGCATTTTTAGCTTCCTGAAGGACGTATCTTTAATGCGGATCATCATGGGTATTTCTTCTAAGGGAAGATTAATGGTGAGGCTTCCAGCGCCAACACGCGCCCAAATTTCACTCGCTAGCTCAGGACTTTCTCCAAAATTCATGGTCAGAGTACCAAAGCCTACTTCGGCAATAACCGTTTTGGCCCTTGCCATATTCAACCTGTCAATTTCCACATCACCTAAATCCACGTTCACCATAAAGGTGTCCATTTCAATTAGATTTTCCATTTTAGAATGGTAGCCTACTTTGACATGCGCATTGCCCGAAGTAATTTTCATATTCTCCACTGCAATATTCGACAAGTCTATATACGCCTTGCCTACTCCGTAGTTCAGGTCGAGATTATAAGGCTTGAAATGAGACAGATAAATGTTCCAGTAGTTTTTAGTATCTGTGGATTTTCTTCCAAAAATCTTTGTCAGTTTGCTAGTGAAGCCTTCTTTTCCGCTGTCGTTCAAGTTTAACCAAGCATTGAGTACGTTTCCTTCCATCTGTTGACCAAATTCAGGAGTTACATACTCTTCCTCACACAAGCCCATAATACTAATGGGTGTGTCGCCATTTCTTGTTCGAATTTCACAAGTGCCAGAACTGGCTTTGAGATAAAAATTGATTTTTTCACAGGAAGCATCTTCCTGCACTGCAAAATGGGTTTTTGTTTGTCCCCACACAACCATGTCTGCAATTCCAATACTTACAATTGCCAGCAATATTACCCTATACATGGACTTGAATACGAGTTGTAGGAAATAGGGTTGCAAAACAAAAATATTACTGATATTCGACACAAATAAAAAAGGAGTTGGTTTACACCGACTCCTCAAATATAATCCTGAATTTTAAATCTGTCTAGAAAAACTCTTTCACCTTTTCAAAAAAGCCTTTTTCACCCTTTTCTGGTTTAGGTCTCATGTTGTCTGAAGTACTCAACTTCTCAAGCATTGCACGCTCTTCCGATGTTAATTTTTTCGGGGTCCAAACATTTAAATGAATCAGCTGATCTCCTTTTCCATAGCCATTAAGGTCTTTAATTCCTTTTCCTCTTAAGCGAAGAATCTTTCCGCTTTGGGTTCCAGGATCAATCTTAATGCGCACTTTACCATCAATGGTTGGCACTTCTATACTCGTACCTAAGGCTGCTTCTGTAAAGCTGATATAGAGATCGTACAACACATTATTGCCGTCTCTCTTTAGTTCTTCATGCTCTTTTTCTTCGATTACAATCAATAAGTCGCCAGCAATGCCGCCACCTGGCGCCATATTACCTTTACCCGACATTGAAAGCTGCATTCCTTCGGCTACACCTGCTGGTATTTTAATAGGAATAATTTCTTCCTTCATTTCCAAACCAGTGCTATCAACACCAGGAGGGCGCTGATCGATAATTTTACCGCTACCGTGGCATGTAGAACAAGTACTGGCCGAAACCATTTGCCCCAACATGGTATTGACCACTTTCTTTTGCTGGCCAGAGCCACCGCAAGTAGAACAGGTTTTGAAAGTAACTCCGCTAGCATTCACCAAACGGTTAACTTTTATTTTCTTCTCTACGCCCTCGGCAATTTCATTTAATGTAAGCTTAAGCTTTATGCGCAAATTCGATCCTTTTCGTTGACGACTTCGGCCTCCGCCCCCGCCTCCAAAAAAGCTTTCGAACGGACTACCGCCTCCACCTCCAAAGATGTCTCCGAATTGCGAGAAGATGTCATCCATATTCATTCCGCCACCATGGCCGCCTGCACCAGCACGCATGCCATCATGTCCGAAACGATCGTATTGTGCACGCTTGTCTGCGTTGCTCAATACTTCATAAGCTTCGGCAGCTTCTTTGAACTTATCTTCTGCTTGAGGATCGTCTGGGTTTTTATCAGGGTGATATTTAATAGCC
Organism: Roseivirga seohaensis subsp. aquiponti; assembly: GCF_001267955.1. Classification (NCBI taxonomy): domain Bacteria; kingdom Pseudomonadati; phylum Bacteroidota; class Cytophagia; order Cytophagales; family Roseivirgaceae; genus Roseivirga; species Roseivirga seohaensis. The sequence goes on along the minus strand of NZ_JSVA01000012.1, from coordinate 101,383 downwards.
ATTTTACGATAAGCCTTTTTTAGCTCATCGTCTGTTGCTGTTTTACTTACCCCTAATATGTCGTAGTAGTCTCTTTTTGCCATCTTATGCTCCTATCACCACCTTTGCGAAACGAACTACTTTTTCACCTAAGAAATAGCCCTTTTCAACGGTATCTATAATCTTACCTTTTAACTCTTCTTCTTCAACCGGAAACTGCGTAACTGCCTCGTGCAAGTCTGCATCGAAAGCCGTTCCTTTTTCCGTATTCATTAATTTAAGTCCCTTTGCCTCAAGTGTTTTCAAAAGCTTTTTATGAATTAAATCAAAGCCTTCTTTCATCACTTCTACATCTTCTTGCTTTTGATTGGCTTGTTGAGCCCTTTCAAAATCATCTATGGTAGGGATTAAATCAGCCATTAAGTCTTGCGAGGCTGTTTTAATCAAATCTATTCTTTCTTTAGCGTTTCTTCTTCTGAAGTTCTCGAACTCAGAATACAACCTTAGGTATTTGTCTTTTGCTTCTGCTACCTCAATGGTCAACTTTTCTTCAGCAGTTAACTCAACAGGCTCTTCTATTTCTTCGTTCTGCGCTTCAGCAGCCTCATTAGCTTCTGTCTCTTCAGCAGTAAGGTTATCCTTTACCACTTCCTCGTTCTCTTGCGCTTTGTTTTTCTTCTTCATCGATTCTCTATCAGTTTTTAAAAATGCCGAAAACATTTTCTTAATTCTCGCCATTTTACCTCCTTAAAAACAGACGCTCGGCTACAATTATATTGCCAAGCGTAGTTTTGTGTCATTCTGACATAAGATGTAAAAAGAAAGAAGGTAAATGGCAGTTCCCCTGCTAAGGTTTAGCGGGATTCAGTTTTGACCAAAGTAAGTCTTTCAGTTCTTGCAGCCCAATATTAGCCACTGATGAAATAAATAATGTAGGCAGTGTTTTAGGCAACATTTCCTTCATCTCTTCAATCATTTGCTCATCTAACATATCGGTTTTAGAAATTGCTAGAATTCGCTCTTTATCTAGCAGTTCAGGATTGTATTTTGTGAGTTCCCCTAAAAGGATTTCATATTCTTTGGCTACATCATCGGCATCGGCAGGCACTAAAAATAGCAACAATGAATTGCGCTCAATATGACGTAAAAACCTTAATCCTAACCCTTTTCCTTCTGCTGCCCCTTCAATAATTCCAGGAATATCGGCCATTACAAAAGAACGGTGGTCGCGATAAGACACCACGCCCAAATTAGGAACAAGGGTAGTGAATGGGTAATCCGCAATTTCTGGCTTGGCAGCCGAAAGCACTGAAAGCAAAGTTGATTTACCCGCATTTGGAAAACCTACTAAGCCTACATCGGCCAAAAGCTTAAGTTCGAGCACAAAAATAGTATCAATCCCAGGCTCTCCAGGTTGTGCATACCTTGGTGTTTGATTGGTAGAAGTGTTGAAATGTTGATTTCCTAAGCCCCCTCTTCCGCCTTTGGCAAGTATAATTTCTTCGTTGTGCTCGGTAATTTCACAAACAATTTCATTGGTTTCGGCATTGCGTGCTACGGTACCTAAAGGCACTTCCAGTATAATGTCTTTCCCATCGGCACCAGTACTGCCATGTCCTGATCCACCTTCGCCATTTTGAGCGAAAACGTGTTTCTGATATCGAAGGTGAAGCAATGTCCAAAGGTTTGAGCTTCCGCGAAGGATGATATGCCCACCACGACCGCCATCACCGCCATCGGGACCACCTTTGGGTACGTGTTTTTCTCTACGCATGTGTACAGCGCCTGCGCCTCCATTGCCCGATCGGCAATAAAGTCGGACGTGATCGATAAAATTGGAACTGGCCATAATACGTATTTAACTTTTGTTCGAATTAAGAACGCCCCCTAACCCGCAGATTAAAAAGGGCTTTATGAAAATAAAAAAGATGATCAACCCGAAAGTGACCATCTTCAAATTACTAATTTTTTCAAGCAATATTAAGCGTAATGCCCATCTATTGCCTTTTCTATCTGAGCGAAAATTGAGTCGATAGTACCCACTCCATTAACCCTGCAGATTTTATTTTGTTTGGCGTAAAACTCAGCAACGGGAACCGTTTTATTATTGTACTCCTGAATTCTAACGTTAATTTTTTCTTCATTTTGATCGTCTGCTCGGCCAGAGGTTTTGCCTCTTTCCAACAAACGCTTTTTCAGTTCTTCAACCGGCACTTCGAGCATCACCATGCAAGAAATGGAAGTATCATATTTAGCTAAAAGTTCATCTAAAGCCTCTGCTTGGGCTACAGTTCTGGGGAAGCCATCGAAAATAAAACCAGGTGCTGTTTGAAATTCCTTCACTGTTTCACCCACCATTCCAATCACTACTTCGTCTGGAACAAGTTTTCCGTTGTCCATAAAGCCTTGTGCCTTTTTGCCCAACTCGGTGCCTTCTCCTAAATGCTTTCTGAATAAATCTCCTGTGGAAATGTGTTTCAGCCCGTACTTTTTAATGATGTTTTCGCTTTGTGTACCTTTCCCCGCTCCTGGAGGGCCGAATAAAACTATATTAACCATTTACAGAATTAGATTTTGAGGGTTCAAATATAGTGAAGGAAATTTTTAGGCTTCCTTCAATTGATAAATATCTTTGAGATTTCGGCCATGGCCGTTGTAATCTAGGCCGTAACCAACCACAAATTTTTCAGGGATCTCAAACCCTACATAGTCGAGTTTTAGGTCTTTTTCAAGCTTTTCGGGCTTTAAGAGTAGTGTAGCTACTCTTATAGATTTCGGCCCTCTTTCCTGAAAAAATTTAATTACTTGTTCCATAGTAAGGCCTGAATCTACAATGTCTTCAATGAGAATAAGGTGCCTTCCAAATACGTTTTCTTGTAATCCGAGCACTTGTTTTACACTCCCAGTGCTCTCCATTCCTTTGTAGGATGCCATTCGGATGAAAGCTATTTCTGAAGGCACATTTACGGCCTTCATCAAGTCGCTGGCGAACATAAATGAGCCATTCAAAATGCCAATAAACAATGGATTTTTATTAGCGTACTCCTCATTTATCTCTTCGCCTATTTCCGCTATGCGCTGTTGAATTTTGGTTTCGTCTAAGTAAACCTCAAACTCCTTCTCTCGAACTTTGATTGTATTCACAGGTAATAAATTTTGGCGCAAGTTAATAATTACAACCGCTCCATCAGCACTTTGTACAAAGCAATCATGCAGTCGATGTCGTGCTTGTGTACTTTTTCATCGGGGCTGTGCACATGATCTTCGGGTGCGCCAACAAAACACCAATCAAACGGATAAGGCGAAAGCTGAAGTTCGCGACCATCGCTAGAGCCAGCACCTTCTACTTCAAGTTGAAAGTCAATGCCTGATTCCTCGGCAATTTTGATGATTTTTTGAATATAGCTTCTGCGCGGAATATTTCTGTCGCGCATTGAAATGGCTACCCCTTCTCCATGCGGAACGCCTTCGGTTACCCAAGTAATATCTGAGATCAAAGCTTGTTTCACTCCCCACTGTTCATACATGTGTTTGGCCAAATAGGGCACTGCTCCTCCTCCGTGCTCTTCCCAACAACCAAAAGCAATTACTCCGTCTTCTAAGGTTTCAGCTACTTTTAATGCATTGAACACCCCCAAACGGTTGTCCATATAACAAGACTGAATGTATTCATCATCTTCGCGGAAATCGCACTTAAAAACTAGCTCTGTTCCTCGATCAATACCTCTTGGAAACTTGTAATAAAGGTTTCCATCGTCTTCAAGCAATTCGCACTCAATAGGCCCCATTGAATCTTCTCCCACCAACTTATAGCCAGTTTCTGCTTTGGGCCCTCCAATGGCCACTAACTGATCGTTATAGCGCACTGTAAAACCAATGCTGTCCATGTGGGCAAAAATGGCAGTTCGAGGTGTACCGAATTTGAGCATGACGCAGTCTTGGAATTTATCTCCAAAAATCACTTCAGGTTTGGTCTTCCATTTAGAAGCATTGACCTCCACGTAATTTAAGATGAACTCTTTCATGGCAACTTCGTTTCCAGAAGGCGCATGAATTTGGCAAAGGGTTTTAAGCAGTTTGAAATCCATAAGTGAGAATTTGGCCAAAATTAAGTTGGTCTTTTGTGATAGCCTAGCATTGTCAGGCAAATTCACCTTTCAACCGATATTGTCTGAATGAGCGAATGTTTCCATTAAATTTGCAGCGAATTTGAAATTGAATGAGAGTACTCAATACAATAAACAGCATTGCCAATACTTATTTGGCCGAACTCAGGAATGTTGAGGTGCAAAACGACCGGTTGCGCTTCAGAACAAACTTGCAGCGACTGGGAACTTTGATGGCCTATGAAATTTCGAAAACACTTCATTTTGAAAAACAAAAAATTCAAACCCCGCTGGCCATTACTGCTGAACAAACCATTAGCGACTCAATTGTATTGGTGTCTATTTTACGGGCTGCGGTGCCCTTTATGAATGGTTTCTTAGATGTATTTGACCATTCGGAAGTTGGCTTTATTGGGGCATGGCGAAAAGAAGAAACCGAAAATATTGAAGTAGCGTTGGAGTATTCAGCTGCACCAAACTTAGAGGGAAAAACATTGATTTTAATAGACCCAATGTTGGCAACTGGCAAATCGCTGGTAGCCAGTCTGAATCAAATTCTTAAAAACGGCAAACCAGCCGGTATTTATTTGGCTTCAGTAATTGCCGCACCAGAGGGTATTGAATACCTAAAACGGAACATCGAGGTCGACCATGAGTTATGGATATGGGCGGTAGATGAAAAGTTAAACGATAAATCATACATAGTGCCCGGTTTGGGCGATGCGGGTGATCTTTCATTCGGGTCAAAACTTTAATTCATGCTATTGAGTACGATTCTAATTCTTGTTTTGGGTTTGGCTACCCTAATTGTTGGTGGTGAGGTGCTTGTAAAAGGAGCGTCAAAATTGGCCTTGCGTTTTAACGTGAGCAGCTTGGTGGTTGGCCTTACCGTAGTTGCTTTTGGTACCTCGGCACCAGAGTTACTTGTCAGCTTGAATTCAGCCTTGAAAGGTGCACCTGATTTTGCTTTGGGCAATGTAATCGGCTCCAACATTTCCAACTTGGCTTTAGTGCTAGGAACAGCCGCTCTTTTTGGGTTTATTCCCATAAAAAAAGATAGCGCAAGAAGAGATTGGCCTGTAACATTAGGCTCATCAGTGCTCCTCTATATTTTCGCTTACAACGGCATGATTTCTAATTTAGAAGGCACAATTCTAGTGATTCTATTGGTGATTTATTTAGGTTCATTGCTGTATACTACGCGCAAAGAACAGATCAAACTTGATGTTGAAGAGCCAGACAAGCTAGAAAAATGGGGAATTGTTAAAGATATTTTTCAGGTGAGTTTGGGCATTGTTTGCCTCTATTTTGGAGCTGATTGGTTTATTGGAGGTGCTGAAGAAATTGCCGTAGATTTAGGGGTTTCGCAGCGCATTATCGGACTGACAGTATTGGCCTTGGGCACAAGTTTACCCGAACTTTTCACTTCTGTAATTGCGGCCCGAAAAGGAGAAACCGATCTTGCCTTAGGAAATTTATTGGGTTCCAATATTTTCAATGTACTTTCCATTATAGGGATTACAAGCATTATAAAGCCCCTTTCGGTAAACATGGACATGCTCCATACCGATTTCCCTTGGATGATCGGTATTACAATACTTATCCTTCCTTTGATGGTCTTCCGTAAAAGACTAGGAACGCCTTCTGGAATTATTCTGATTGGCTCATATCTAGTCTATGTGTTTTTCTTATTGAAGTAATGTTAGAGAAGTTTCTTACTTACCTTGGCATTTATTTGTTGGCTTGCCTCAAGTCAATTCTTCCTCCTTTATTAGGGCCGGCTGCTGGCATGAGCCCCTTAGAGATTATCATTATTACCATGGCTGGACTAATGACCAGTGTAGTCTTATTTTCTTTTTTAGGAGAGAAAATAAAAAAGAATGTGCTCCCTATTTTCATTAGAAAGAAAGGTAAATTTTCGCCTCAAAGCCGCAGAATGGTAAGAATTTGGACGAAGTATGGCATTATTGGCACCTGCTTTCTTACCCCTCTAATCCTATCTCCTGTGGGTGGTTCTCTTTTGGTTTCAACTGTGGGTGCTCCTCGCAAACAGGTATTTTTTTACATGTTTATTTTTGGTCTGTTTTGGTCTATTGTCTGGACATTCTCAGTGGATTGGCTGATAGATTTGGGTTTGATTAATTCGAGGTAGTACTGAATACTAGGAAGCATTCTTGAGATAACTATCCCCCTCGCTGGCGAGGTGAGGCATAAGATTGATATACAGGTCTGACCTTCGGTGCCGACCTAAAAGTAGTCCATCGAGTAATCGGTCGGTAGTGAAGGTCAGACCACATTAAATAGAAGAAATTCCTTACTCCTCTCCCTCATCAGGTAACATTTCAATGTCTTGAATCAATACTTTTTTTGAAATGGCTTGACCCGTGAGTGTAGCGGCTAATCCACCCAAGGCAGTTTCTTTATAGCGGGTTTCCATGCTTTGACCTACTTCGCCCATGGCTTCAACACATTCGTCTACCGGAATTACTGCGCTTACATTTGCCAGCGCTATTTGTGCCGAACTATTGGCAATAGCGGCTGCACTTGCATTTCGTACCACGCAAGGCACTTCAACCAAACCTGCAACAGGATCACAAATCAAACCTAGCATACACTGAATGGTAATGGCCACTGCATTAAAAACTTGGTCGATTGAGCCGCCTAAACAATACACAATAGCACCAGAAGCCATTGCTGCTGCGCTACCCGTTTCGGCTTGGCAACCACCTACTGCGCCCGCAATTGAAGCGCGTTTTTCCATAATCAAGGCAATACCTGCACTTACCAAAAGCCCTTCATGAATCTTACGGTCTGGTACATCGTGTAATTCTTGAAAAGTAACTAGCACTCCTGGGATAATTCCCGAAGCACCTGCAGTTGGAGCAGCCACAACGCGACCCATGCATGAGTTCACTTCCTTAGCAGCCAGTGCACGAGAAATTAAAACTTGAAATTCCTTACTCAATACAGTTACCGGGTGGTTGTACACTTTCTTTGCTCCGTTGTTGATCATGCCAGAGCGAGAAGTCATGTCTTCGGTGAGACCTGTTTGAACTGCCTCCTTCATTACGGTATAGGCATTCTCTAAGCTGGCCCAAATGAATTCTTCATTGCGTTGCTTTTGCTGCACCTCGTATTCAATTACGGGTTCAAAAAGCTTCATATCATTTGCCTCACAATAGGACTTCCAACCTTTAAAATCATCGAAAAGAAAGCTCATAACTGTATACCTTTTACACAAAGCTAAGGGAATTAAGGGAAAGGATTGCAAGCAAATTGAGAAAGCCTATGTCCCTTAAGATAAAGGGAAAACAGATAGTACTATTCATTGTTTTGAGAAAGGGTTTAGAACGAACAATTCCTATCTTTGCGGCATGGAATTGAAGAACGATCTGATTTTACGTGCGGCCAGAGGCGAAAAGACTGAAAGAACTCCAGTATGGTTAATGCGCCAGGCAGGCAGAATTTTACCTGAATATCGTGCGGTTAGAAATAGCCTGAGCGGATTTATTGAGTTGGTGAAAAATCCAGACTTGGCTGCCGAGGTAACTATTCAACCTGTAGATATTTTGGGAGTAGATGCGGCCATTATTTTCTCAGATATTCTCGTGATTCCAGAAGCCATGGGCTTGCCTTACGAAATGATCGAAAAGAAAGGGCCTTGGTTTCCGAACACCATAAAGTCTGAGGCAGACTTAAAAAACATCAGAATTGCCGATTCTTCTTCTGATTTGGGTTATGTTATTGATGCCATTAAAGTAACCAAAAGAGAACTGGCTGGGCGTGTGCCTTTGATTGGCTTTGCAGGAGCACCATGGACTATTTTCTGCTATATGGTAGAAGGCCACGGAAGTAAGACCTTCTCCAACGCCCGAAAAATGCTGTACACTCAACCTGCTTTGGCCGAAAAGCTGATGCAGATGATTACCGACAGCACCATTACTTACTTGAAAGCTCAAATTGAAGCAGGCGCCAATATTGTTCAAGTATTCGATTCGTGGGCAGGTATTTTGCCGGCAGATCAATACGAACAATTCTCGATGAAATACATTCGTCAGATTTGTTCGGCCATTACCGAAGTGCCCGTAACTGTTTTTGCCAAAGGAGCTTATTTTGCTAGAAAATCTATGGCTACTTTAGATTGCGAAACCATCGGGCTGGACTGGAACATGGACATTAAAGAAAGTCGTGAGCTAGTTGGGCCAAATAAAACTTTGCAAGGAAATCTTGATCCATGTGCGCTTTATGGCTCTAATACCGAAGTAGAGGCAGCTACCAAAAAGATGCTTGATGCTTTTGGGCCAGACCGTCATATTGCCAATTTAGGTCACGGTGTTTACCCTGATATCGATCCTGAGAAGGTGAAGGTGTTTGTGAATACAGTGAAGGAATATAGCATGGGAATGAGGAATTAATTTCCTCATTTTTTTCTCATCAGGAACAAGGTACGATTGCAGACTTTCCCTATAACGAATAAGTTAAAATAAGAATCAATTCAGAATCTTATTGTCTTCGGCTTCTTCCATTAAGTCTTCTTTATTGATGGGCACTACGCCTACATGTTCGCAGACCAAGCCACCCGCTAAATTGGCCAAGGCCGCAGCTTTTTGAGCCGACATTCCCACTGCCAAAGCGCAAGCCATTACACTGATTACTGTGTCGCCAGCGCCAGAAACATCAGAAATATGACGGATATGGGCAGGGATAAGGTGTGTTTCGCCATTGTCTTTAATGAAAACCCCGTATTCCGAAAGAGTCACCATCACCATTTTGGCATTCAGTTTATTCTGAAGCAACGTCACTCCATCGCGCACCGAATCTATGTTTTTAGGATCCACTTGAATGTTCAATCCTTCTCTCAATTCTTTCAAATTAGGCTTAAAAAGGGTCACCCCTTTATAGTCCATAAAGTTGCGCTTTTTGGGATCTACCACCGTTGCTATGCCTAATCGGGTTGCCTCCTTAACGGTTTCTTCAATGATAGTGGCGTTAATTACACCCTTATCGTAATCTTCAAAAACCACCACATCGCAATCGGGCAATAAACGCTTGATATTGGCCAATAGCTGTGCTTGTTCAGTAGTACTGAGCTCCTTATCGGTTTCAGTATCTACCCTCAGCATTTGATGCGCTCCGGCCAAAATACGCTCCTTCACCGTAGTATCTCTTTCAGAGCTCGTCAATACTCCATTGCTTGGAATTCCTTTTTCTTCCAATCTGTTCAAGAAAAATTCACCGTCTAAATCGTTGCCCACAATGGCACATGGAATTGGAGTAGCCCCTAATGCTTGTACATTCAAGGCTACATTTGCAGCACCTCCCAAACGTTTCTCTTTTCTTTCTGTAAGCACCACAGGCACAGGCGCCTCTGGCGAAATTCTAGACACTTTACCAAACACATAAGAGTCTACCATTACATCGCCAATCACCAATACTCTAAGTTTGGAGAAGGCTTCGAAAAGTTCGTTAACGCTTGAGAATTCCATTAAGAAAGTTTAGAAACTGCTATTTTAATTCTGGTAATGGCTTCGCGTAAATCTTCTTCAGATGCTGCATATGACAAACGAATACAGTTGGCATCGCCAAAAGCATCGCCAGTTACCACAGACACCTGCGCCTGATCTAAAAGGTATAGGCTTAGGTCATCTGCATTGTTAATGGTTACGTTTCCATCTGTTTTACCGAAAAGCGCTGTTACATCTGGAAAGAAGTAGAAAGCACCCGTTGGTAAATTGGTTTTAAAGCCTGGCACTTCGTCCAATAATGCTTTTACTATATCTCTTCTTCTTAAATATTCCTTCGACATTTCTACTGTTGGAGCAAGATCCGTAGTAAGTGCGGTTAAGGCTGCTCTTTGGGCAATGCTACAGTTGGCAGAAGTAATTTGTCCTTGAATTTTATTACATGCTTTGGCCAACCAAAGTGGTGCGCCTAGATATCCAACTCTCCAGCCCGTCATAGCAAAACCTTTGGCCATACCATTAATGGTTACGGTTCTGTCAATCATTCCTTCAATGGCTCCAATACTGGCGTGAGCACCTGTGTAATTGATGTGCTCGTAGATTTCGTCTGCAATAACCACAATGTCTTTGTGTTTTTTAATCACTTCAGAAATCGCTGTTAACTCTTCGAGTGTAAATACAGAACCTGTTGGGTTACATGGCGAAGAATAAATAATGGCTTTGGTTTTTGGCGTAATCGCTTGCGCCAATTGCTCTGGAGTTACTTTAAAATCTGACTCAATTCCTCCTTTTACATACACAGGTACACCGCCCGCTAATTCAATAAGTGAAGAATAACTCACCCAAAATGGAGAAAAGACTACCACTTCATCACCTTCATTCAATAAAGCTAAAAATACGTTGGCGATAGATTGCTTGGCTCCATTAGAAACCACAATCTGATCAGGTGAATAATCTAAGTTATTCTCGTTTTTGAATTTAGCCGAAATGGCTTGTCTTAGGTCTAAATAACCATTTACAGGAGGGTAAGCAAAGTATTTACCTTCATCAATCGCTGCTTTAGCGCCCTCTTGAATATGTTTCGGAGTTTTAAAGTCGGGCTCGCCCAAACTCAAACTGATCACGTTAATGCCTTTTTCTTTTAGCTCTCGGGCTTTGGCAGCCATGGCTAATGTGGCCGATTCGGCCATGTTCTTTACTCTATCAGATACCATTGTAGACATGCGATTAATTCAATGTGGGGCAAAAGTAGCTATTTATAGATTGTTGTACCAAAAACCAATTGGAATGTTCTACAATTCCACAAACTGTTGAATCAAAACGACCGAATATTTCTCGATTGTAGAAAATATTTCCCCACCTCATTTCTATACTCCAACATAAAAACGAGCCATACATTAAAATTTCGAATGATTCTTTGGTTTGGCACGGTTATCACATATAGACTAGTCAAACGACATGGTTATGAAAACTTTAGAAACTAGCCCGGAAAAATTGAAAAGAGTAATTAAGAAAATTGCTGACGCAGCTAAGATTGCCCACTTCATGAACAAATTTGCTGTATCAGAAGATTCTAAAGATTACTTCGCCATTCACGAAAATAATTTATCAAACACCAGGGCCTTGCTTTTCAAAAGCATTGGTGCCTCTACCAAAGACCTACATCTTTTGTATGGTACCAACTGGGCGCCAGCTTTAGTATATGCTCAAATTCGTTTTTGGAAATACAACGATCTAGAAATGATTGATGTATTGAAATCTAAAGTAAGTAAAGTTCTTACAGAGCTTGAGGAAGTGGCTTCAACTCCACATTCAAACATAAGAATCAGTGATTTGAATGAAGCTTCGAACAACTTGAGCATTCTATTATCAGCCTTGAATACCCAGCGCTTTTATGCATCGGGTATGTTAAGCGAAATCAATTAGGCTTTTAGCCGTAGCTATAGATGACGAAGGGCGATCGAAATGATCGCCCTTCGTGTTTTTATGTCTGTGCTGTTGAAGCAATTTTATTTGTATTCAGAACGAGTCATAATGCTTCGACCCAAAGTAATTTCATCGGTGTATTCTAATTCTCCACCCATCGGGATTCCACGTGCAATCGAAGTAATCTTCACTCCGAATTCCTTCAGCCTTTTGGTAATGTAGAAAGCTGTGGTATCACCTTCCATGGTAGGGCTTAGGGCTAAAATCACTTCTTCTATCTTTGGTTCGCTCAGTTGAATTCGCTCTACCAAAGAGTCGATATGAATATCGCTTGGACCAATCCCTTCAATCGGAGAAATAACACCACCCAGAACATGATAAAGCCCTCTGTATTGAGCCGTGTTTTCAATGGCCATTACATCAGGCGTGTCGGTAACCACGCAAATAGTGGTCAAATCGCGTTTAATCGTACGGCAAGTACAGTCTGTCGTGTCGGAAATAATATGGCAAGTACCACAGTACTTTATTCCATCACGCAACTCGTTAAGCGCAGTGGTTAAATGAGCCGTACTGATGGGGTCTTGTTTTAGTAAATGAAGTACCAGCCTTAAGGCGGTCTTTTTTCCTATGCCCGGAAGTTTAGAGATTTCCTCAATGGCATTGTCGACAATTTTGGGAGGGAAGTTCAAATTGAGCTATGATGAAAATCTTTCTAATTATAACACAGTGGCAGTAATTCCTGCTGAAAGAATACTCTCGCACATTGGCTTCAATTCTGTAAACGATCCATTTTTAACTGTGCACTTTCCTTTATAATGAATCAACAGTGTACACTGCTCTGCCTGCTCTGCAGTATGTTTACATACCTTCATTAAAATATTAATCACGTGTTCAAACGTGTTAAAGTCATCATTAAAAACTACCAAATCACATAATTCCTCATCTGTAGTTTTTTCGAGTACCTCGACTAACTCATCTTCTTGATAGCTGAAATTCATGTTTTTAATTTTTTACAAATGTACAAAAAAACACTTGCTCCATAAACCCTGGCTTTGTCAAAATGGTTCGAAAGCCTTTTTGGTGTCCACAGTTTTTTCACGGATATTCAAGCTTTAATTTACTAGTTCTTTGGTATGAACCCCACTTTAGTCATTTCAATTATAGGCGGTTATTTTTTACTGCTGATTCTCATTTCTCGATTTACTTCGAAAGGGGCTGATTCGGCTACCTTTTTTACGGCCAACAAACAGTCGCCTTGGTATTTGGTAGCTTTCGGAATGATTGGGGCTTCCTTGTCGGGAGTTACCTTTATTTCTGTCCCCGGTGAAGTAGGGAATAGCTTCTTCTCTTATTTTCAGGTTGTTTTGGGGTATATCGTTGGTTACCTCATTATTGCTACGGTGTTGATGCCCCTTTATTACCGTCTGAATTTGGTTTCTATATATACCTATTTAGAACAGCGCTTTGGTTTTTGGTCATACAAAACGGGTTCGTTTTTCTTTATGCTTTCCCGAACCGTTGGAGCTTCGTTTCGCCTTTTTTTGGTGGCCAGTGTACTTCAGATTGCGCTTTTCGATAGTTATGGTGTTCCATTTTGGGTTTCGGTACTCGTTACTATCGCCCTTATTTGGGTGTACACTTTTAGAGGCGGAATAAAAACCATTGTGTGGACGGATACGCTACAAACCTTTTTTATGCTCTCAGCAGTGGTCATCACCATTTATATTATCACCAAAGAAATGGGTATTGGACTTGGCGATGCCATTACTCAAATTAGCGACAGTGAGTATTCCAAAACTTTCTTCTTCGATTGGAACGACAAAAAGGATTTCTTCAAACAGTTTATTTCTGGGGTATTTATTGCCATCGTGATGACGGGTTTAGACCAAGACATGATGCAGAAAAACCTAACCTGCAGAACCTTGAAGGACGCTCAGAAAAATATTTTCTGGTTCACTATAGCTTTGGTGATTGCTAATATCCTTTTCTTGGGAATGGGTGCACTGCTCTATTTGTATGCAGGCCAAAATGGAATTGAAATTCCGACAAGAACGGATAACTTCTATCCTCTAATCGCTTTGAATCACCTCGGTACTTTTGGCGGAATTGTATTCTTATTGGGCATTGTGGCTGCGGCTTACTCCAGTGCCGACTCTGCCCTTACTTCACTTACCACCGCTTTTTGTGTCGATTTCTTAAATTTTGAAAAGAAAGAAGAATCGGTAAAGAAACCGATTAGGCTTAAAGTGCACTTGGGCTTTTCTGTGTTGCTCTTCATCGTCATCATTATCTTTAACGCGATAAACGACAGTAGTGTAATTAGTGCGATTTTTAAAGTGGCTGGCTATACTTATGGCCCGTTATTAGGCCTTTTCAGTTTTGGTTTAATGACCAAGTTGAAAGTGAGGGACAATCTGGTACTGCCTGTTTGTTTACTTTCTCCAGCTATATCTTACCTAGTAGATATGAACTCAGCTGCCTGGTTCAACGGCTTTCAGTTTGGTTTCTTTATTCTAATTTTTAATGGAGCGTTGACTTTCTTAGGGATGTTGATAATATCGAAACGTTCATCAGAACAATTGGCCTAATGAACATCTACTGTTTTAGTGGGCTTGGAGCAGACAAAACTGTTTTCCAGTATCTTAAAATTGAAGAAGTAAAATTGCATTTTGTAGAATGGATTCAACCGCTCAAAAACGAATCACTAGAAAGTTATAGCCAAAAAATCGTAAACACTTTGGATTTACAAACTCCGTATTCATTTATGGGGGTTTCTTTTGGTGGAATGATTGCCATAGAAGCTTCAAAGATTACTAATCCTTCAAATGTTTTTCTCGTTTCCAGCGCTCAAAGTTCATTAGAAATTCCCTTCCTGTTCAGGCTTTTGGCACGAACCAAATTATACAATATTGTACCTGATCTATTTTTCAGAACACCTAACTTTTTCGCTCAATTCCTTTTTGGAACTTCTTGTGTAACTGAAAAGAAACTGCTCAATGAGATAATTAGAAACACTGAGGTCAAGTTCCTGAAATGGGCATTAGGTGCGATAGTAAAATGGGATCCAAAAGAAAATGGAATGGCAATAAGAATACATGGTGGCAAAGATCGAATCCTCCCTTTAAGAAACCAAAAGATTGATTTACGTATTGAGAATGGCTCACATTTTTTGATAGTTTCACATGCAGATCAAGTAAGTGAATTTGTTTCTCTTTTTGCCAAGCCCTAATTTCCTCCTTTAAACCATAGCCTTAACCGCCCCTCTTACTCAGTCTTCTTATTAGAATTAAGAAAGTGCAAATTCATAAAATCTAAACTCAAGAGATTATGCTTCAAGTGCTTCGGAACACCCTCTTGCCCTTTTTTCTATTGGCAGCGGGTATTATTACCGCCTCTTATTTTATCATTAATTCCCCACAGTTTAAGGAAATGCCAAGCCTAATGGCCATGGCTTCAACCTTAGATATTACAATACTGATTCCGGGCATTTATTTTCTTTTTATTCGGAAGAGCTATATCCCCAAGCTTACAGTGATTCCTGTGTTTGTGCTCAGCTTTATTGCAGCAAGTATTTTATTACCGAAAGAGCATCAGCAAACACTTTCTGTTATTGAATATGCTATTCCACTTTTGGAGTTATTCGTTATCGGTTTTACCATTTATAATGTTCGAAAAACGATTAAAGCTTATCGTCATCAGAAAGGTGAGGGTCAACATTTAGGCTTCATAGAAACCGTAAATCAAGCCACAGAAAATGCTTTTGGGAAAGGTGTTTTTGCCAACGTTTTGTCCACAGAAATTTCAGTATTTCATTATGCTCTTTTGGGGTGGAAAAAGAAAATAGAAACTGAAAATTCTACTTACTTCACTTATCATAAAGAAAATGGTTATGTGGCCTTTATGATAACCATCGCATTAGCGCTAATTGCTGAAACTGTAATCCTTCATATTTGGATAGCAGGCTGGAACAGTATTTTAGCATGGATATTAACAGGAATAAGCATTTACTCATCCTTCTTCTTGATGGGCGACTTAAATGCTGCCCGTTTACGCCCCATCTTCTTTACGGATGAAGGAATCGTTTTTCGGGCTGGACTGAGATGGAGAACTAAAGCTTTATATAGTCAAATTGAGACAATTGAATATAGAACACCCGATAAAGAAAAGGAAAGTTTTCAAAATTTTGCACTGACTGGAGATGCCAATGTTCTCTTAACTTTCAATACTGACATTAATGCAAAGGGGTTGTATGGCATTAATAAGACCTTCACTAAACTTGCCATTCATTTAGATGATAAGAAAGGTTTTAAGGAAGAAATAGAGAAGAGAGTTTAGACTATTCTTCTCCAACAATTCTCTTTCTGAGTTTCACCACGCGGTCTTTGCTACGCTTTCTCATATTGAGAGCTTCCACCGCTAACGAGAAGAATACCGCAAAGTAGATATAGCCCTTTTCAATGTGTTCACCAATGCCTTCGAGCACTAGCATAAAACCAATTAAAATCAAAAACGACATGGCCAACATTTGCAGCGATGGATGTTTGTTGATAAAAGCACTGATTTTTCCTGCAGAAGACATCATCACAATCATAGCTAAAGTAACTGCAATAATCATGATCGTGATTTGATCCGTAAGCCCCACCGCAGTCAGTATTGAGTCGAAAGAGAAAACGATATCTAAAGCTACGGTTTGAAGAATCACTTTGCTTACCGTAACACCCTTACTCTTTTTTACCTGATGCTCATCCCCTTCTAAAGTATGGTGGATTTCGGTCGTACTTTTTCCGATTAGGAATAAACCTCCCAAAATTAAAATCAAGTCTTTTATACTTACATCATGCTCTAAAACGGTAAAGAGGGGTTCAGTAAAACCAATGATCCAGCTGATTCCCAAAAGCAAACCAATACGCATGATCAAGGCGAGTCCCAAACCTAAGTTTCGAGTTTTTTTTCTATCAGCTTCTGGCAATCGGTTTGATACAATGGAAATGAAAATAATATTATCGACCCCGAGAATAACCTCTAAAAAAGTAAGGGTTAATAGTGCGACAAGGCCTTCTGATGTAAGTAATGCTTCCATTCAAATTGACAGTTTATTGTTGGGCAAGAGGCACATAGTTTTCTTTGGCGTAATTCAGAATGGTTTTATTGGTAAACCTCCAAACCGCCCTTTCCATTTCCTTGCTCTTTTTATCGAGTGTAATGTAAAGTTTCAGATTCACCGTATCCTTCAGAATATGGAAAACCCTTAAGCTAAATTTTTCAAGATTGATACTAGGAAACTCAGACTTAAGGGCCTTTATGATATACTCTTCAAGATCGTCTGGATTGCCCAAAGTTTGCCTGTCCATTTCAAAATCGAAGCTTAGTTTTTTAAAATTCTTTTTACTGGTATTCACCACATTATGGGTAACAAGCAAAGTATTAGGCACATAAATAATCTCGTCTTCATCGCTTAACAGCACCACGTTCAGCAAAGTAATATCAGTTATTCTGCCACTGTGTTCTTCAATAACAATATAGTCGTTCAACGAAAGCTGATTGGAGAACATAAGAATAAATCCGTTGATGGTGTTTGCTATGTAATCCTTAGAAATAATGGCAATCGCAGCAGCAACAATACTAATGGAAGTGAAAAACTCCTTAGCATCTAAGCCAAAAAGAGCCAACAATGCAAACAGTAAAATGATAACATGGAGAATAGCTGAGATTCCATTGATCCCTAAAATGAAGTTATCTTTAAAGTCAGTTCCTTTCTTCTTTCGCTTGAGGTAGAAATACACCATCAAGATTCGACCGAGCGACACAAGCAATATACCTGAGATGTAAGAGATAACCGCAGGGACTATTCTAGTTCCAAAAAAGCTCCCTTCTTCAAAGTCAGGTTTTAACCAAAACCTCCAAACCAATATAATCACCAGCACAATAAATTTCAGGAAGAAAAACAGTCGTCTTCTTCCTTCCTTTTTTGCCTGATCAATAGGCTTATTTGCTTTTACTCTCGTCTTAATCATGATTATAAATCCACTGCAAAATTAACGGAATTTCGAGCCAAAAAAGTTTAAAATTCTAACTCTTTAATCGGTTCCCAATACACCTCTTTAAACCCCACAATTTTATCTTCGCTCACTTTTACTCCTTCGGCTTCTAAACGTTCTTGCATCAGGGTGGGTGTCTGAAAATGATGACGACCGGTTAAAACTCCAGATCGGTTTACTACCCTATGCGCAGGGACATCGCTAAGTCCATGCGCTGCATTCATGGCCCAGCCTACCATTCGGGCGCCACCCTTTGTGCCTAAATATTGAGCAATGGCTCCATATGAAGTAACTCGCCCTGCAGGAATGAGTTTAACTACTTCGTAAACATTATTAAAAAAGTTGCTGTGATCTTTTGCCATAAAGCTAAGTTGAGCATTCTGAACTACTCAAACAAAAAATGACACCCCTTAGAGTGTCATTTTGATCGATTCTGTCCAGCATCTATTAACCGCCTCCACCAAAAATTCCGAATAAGCCCATCATGTTCAGTAATACAATAAGAATAACTACTGGGCATACGTAACGGATAAAAAAGACAAAAGCATTAGAAGCAAATGTACCTGGTTTCCAACCTGGTGCTCCCAAATCAATTTCGGAGACTATATTCTTGATTGGCATTTTCCAAGCCACATAAATACAAGTAATCAAAGCCACCACTACAATAAAGAAGGTACCAAAGAAGAAGTCGAGAATATCTTGAAAACCAGTGTATGTTGCTCCGAAAACCGTGACATTCATGGTGGAGAAAAATTCAGAACCGCCTTGTGAAAGCGCTGAAGGAATACCTACAATGAAAAGTAAAATACCAACTACCCAAGCAGATTTATTTCTGCTCCATTTTTTCTCATCCATAAAATAAGAGGCGGGTACCTCCAACATGGAAATAGAAGATGTTAAAGCTGCCACCATTAATAAAAGGAAGAAGAAGGCACCTATAATGGCTCCGCCCGGCATACTGCTGAAAATCTCAGGCAATACCTGAAACACCAAAGTAGGGCCAGCGGCAGGATCTTTTCCGAAAGCAAAAACAGCAGGGAAGATCATGAAACCTGCAAGCAAAGCAACACCAGCGTCCATCAAACCTACCCAAACACCGCTACTAACAATATTGGCTGTTTTTGGTAAATATGAGCCATAAGTAATCATAATTCCCCAACCAATACTCATAGAAAAGAAAGCTTGCCCTAGAGCTACCAAAAACGTTTGACCCGAAATTTTACTGAAATCTGGGTTTAAGTAGAAGTCTACGCCTTTCATTGCGCCTTCTAATGACATACTTCGAATGGCCACAATAAGAATAAGCAAGAAGAGTACAGGCATCAATATTTTGGCGGCCTTTTCAATTCCTCCAGAAATCCCTTTTCGCACAATAAGAATTGTAACCAGCGTAAACAGTCCCATTAAGGGAATTGTGTTCATTGGGTTTGAGGCAAATTCTTCAAAAGGAACTTCGCTACCACTTAACGATTTGAAAATATAGCCGATTGTCCAACCAGCAATATTGCCATAATAAGAAAGCACAAAAAAGCTGACCAACAAAGCCATAATGGCACCCAAACCCATAAACAGAGGATTGGCGCCAGTATCTTTAAATGCACCAATGGTGCCCTTTTTTGTGTACCTACCAAAGCCCATCTCTGTAAAGAGCAAAGGCACTCCAATAAGTATTACACAAAGCAAATAAACCAAAACAAAGGCTCCGCCTCCATTCTGACCTGTGATGTAAGGGAATCTCCAGATGTTCCCTAACCCGACAGCTGAACCGGCCGCAGCCATGATAAATCCAAATTTGGACCCCCACTGGCCTCTGCCCTCATTACTAACGTTAACCGCCATATTCTTAAAAATTGAGTTGAGTATTGAAAAAAATAACGTAGAATATTGAGAATTTTCTTCTTAAAAACCAAGTGGTTAGAACACCTGTGGCTACCAAAATTTTTAAATCAGATTTACCGTAAATAAAGTTTTATGTGAGAAAAACCCTGTAAAGCTTGGGTTTGTGCCTCAAAAAACTACCTTGTGCGGCTTGAAAATCGATTTTTCTTAAACTTTGAACAAAACTTACAGGTAATTGAGCACGCAAGAAAAACCAGAAGAATTTAGTAATCGGTGGGGAATTATTTTAGCCGCCTTAGGTATGGCCATTGGGGCGGGTAACCTTTGGCGCTTCCCAAGAATAGCAGGAGAGTACGGTGGAACATTCATTATTTTATGGATGTTTTTCCTTGTAATATGGTCTATACCTTTACTTATGGCCGAATTGGCCATAGGTAAACACTATAAAAAGGGAACCATAGGCGCCCTTGGTAGTTTGTCGGGCAAAAAATTTAATTGGATGGGCGTGTTTGTTACGCTTGTCACCATGGGCATTGCCTTTTATTACTCCGTGGTAACGGGTTGGTCTTTCAGGTACTTCCTCCTCAACACACAAAACTTAGTCGATTATATTTTTGGTTCAGGCGCCATGAACGAGAAGTTTGCAGACCCCAACGTGAACTACATGGACAACTTTTGGGCGCATTTATCTAACTCAAGCTGGGAGGCAGTTCTTTGTTATATGTTTACCATTGCCATAGCCATATGGGTTTTGAGCAAAGGAATTAAACAAGGGTTAGAGAAGGTAAATAAGATATTAATTCCTACGCTCTTCATTCTACTTATGGTTGTGGCCGCTTTTGCTATTCAGATGCCAGGAGGAGTAAAAGGGCTTGAGTACTTATTCACAATTAATGTTGAGCTTTTTAAAGACCCTAACATTTGGATTCAGGCTATTACCGACTCTGCTTGGAGTACAGGGGCAGGCTGGGGGCTAATGATTACTATTGGGTCGTTCTCAAGGAAGAAGGAAGATGTAACGCTTAATACATTCTTAGGAGCGTTTGGAAACAACTCGGCAGCACTTTTAGCGGCCATGGCTATTTTACCAGCCGTTTTTGCCATGTCAGCTACATCGGCCGATGCCATTGATTTTTTGCATGGCGGTAACACAGCATTAGTGTTTACCGTGCTGCCTCAACTATTCTCCCAAATGACAGGCGGACCATTCTTATCATGGATTTTCTTTGGCGCATTCGCTATGGCGGCATTTAGTTCGGTACTCCCCATGATGCAATTAATAATCAGAAACTTAACGGACTATAACATTTCTAAAAAACAGGCCGCATTAATCACAGGTGCTGCATGTTTTATCATTGGTTTTCCTTCGGCATGGAGCCTTGCCATATTCGAAAATCAAGATTGGGTTTGGGGTGTGGGTCTTTTAGTGAGCGGAATTTTCATTTCCTTTCTTATTATGCGTTATGGCCCATCGAAATTTAAGAGGGACTTTATAGATGAAAACTCCGATTTTAAAGTCTCTTCTAAATACTTTACTGGCATGATCTACTTTATCTTTTTTGCCGGGCTATTCTTGGTGTATTGGTGGATGGACCAAGGCTACAGCAAATACCCTTGGTTTGATGAAAAGGGTAATTGGAACGTATTCGATACGTTTAGTAATGCTTCAATTGTAACACAATGGGCCATTGCCCTCATTATTGCAATTGTATTTAATGGATGGTTCTACAAAAAATTCGTGAAAAAATGAGTCAAGAAGCTATAATAGGAATGATCATATGTTTAGCGATTACCTTCGGAGGTTTCATCACCTTTCTTACAATCGCACTTAAATCAGATAAGAAAACTGAAAACGCAAACGCAGAAGAATAAACTTTGACTTACTTACCAGCCATTTGTTCGGAAACGATGGCTATACCTTGGTCAAAAGTATGAGGCTCGTACCCCAAAACGGTGCGGGCCTTTTCTATTAATAGCCCAGTTTTCGGAGGTCTTTTGGCAGTTTGAGTAAAGGTAGAAGCATCGGCCTTTTGCATAGTAGCCGTACTTAGGTTGAAGAACTGGGCAGTTTTAATCGCCATTTCATAAGGGGTCAGTAAATCGCTTCCGCTAACGTTAAAAATACCATTCGCCTTTTGTTCTGAAATTAGCAAACAGCCCCTGGCCAAATCTTCTGCCAAGGTAGGGCTTCGCAATTGGTCATCTACCACCTTAATTTCTTTGCCTTCTTCCAAGCTATTCTTCACCCAAAGAATAATGTTAGAACGGCTCATGTCGTGCGCAATGCCGTACACCAAAACAGTACGAGCAATAGCCCAATCAATTTTACTTTCTTCTATTATACGCTCGGCAGCAAGTTTACTTTCTCCATAATAGCTAATCGGGTTGGCTTCGGCTTCTTCATCGTATGGACCATTTTCACCATCAAAAATAAAGTCGGTAGAAAGGTGTACTAGAAAGGCATTATTCAATTTACAAGCTTCAACCAAATGTTTTACAGCAGTAACATTTAAATCCCAGCAGGCCTCTTTTTCTAATTCACATTGGTCCACGTTGGTCATGGCTGCGGTATGAATTACCACATCGGGTTTGTGCTGGGCAATTACTTCTAGTACTTGTTCGCGATTGGTGATATCAAGCGATTGAAAAGTATATTTTTCTTCGGGAATAGGTAGTCGGTTAGTTCCTCTGGCAGTAGCCACCAATTGGTGATTTGCTTCATCTAAAATAAGCTGAACCAGCTTTTGACCAAGTAAACCGTTAGAACCTGTAACTAAAATTTTCATTGCTCCTTTTTAGGGTATTCTATTCCGTATTTCTTTGTAATCTCTTTTTTCGACATTTCGATAACAGCAATAGTCATTCGAATGTCTTCTGTTGGCTTGTCTCTTCTATTGGTTTCTACCGCAGCAATTTTATCGATTACATCTAAACCTTCAACCACCTGACCAAAAACTGTGTATTCTCCATCCAAATGTGGTGCGCCACCAACGGTTGTATAAGCCTCCACTTGTTGGGTAGTAAATCCAGGGTCTACCTGTGGTCCAAATTCTTCTTCAATCAAATCTTTCGAATTAAAAACCAGTTCGCGCTGCGCCTGTTGGAAATCGTAAGTAGTATCTTCTTGATACTTATTTACATGGTAGTTATACTTCTCATTCAACTCAATGTATTTGTCCATTTTGCGCATGCGGTCAAATAAACCATTAAGCTTTAAATATTCCCTTCTATCTGCTCTGGTTTGCAAACTCGCCTGATCGTACACTTCGCCATCGACAATATAAAATTGAGATCCGCTTGATTGCTTTTGAGGGTTGACGTTATCTCCCATTCGGGCAGCCGCCAAAGCTCCTTTTACATGAATATATTTTTCAGGAAGAAATTCGGCATCTATTCTATAATTGGCATCCTTTTCTTGAGTACCCGTAGACAGATCACCCGTCTGAATCATAAAGTTTTCAATCACTCTATGGAAGATCACCGAATCGTATTTTCCTTCTTTGGCCAAACTCAAAAAATTGGCCTTGTGTAGCGGAGTATCATCATACAGCACAGCTGTCATATCTCCATAAGGAGTTGAAATTACTACTATCTCATCCATTTCAGTATTACAGGCTGAAAAAAACAGACTGAAAGAAACAAGGAACGCTAAGTTTAAAAAAGTCTTTTTCATGGCTAATTATTGATAAACTGGGCCGTATTTTTTTACGATTTCTTCTTTTGGCATTTCTTCTACCGAGATATACATACGCACATCTTCAAAAGGCCTGTTGTTTGGGTCTACCCCAACCGTGGTAATAGCATCAATCACTTCTAAGCCCTGAATTACCTGACCAAAAACTGTATATTCCTCATCCAACGGAGGGTAGCCTCCTACAGTAGTATAAGCCTCTACTCTTTCTGCTGGCATTTTAATCATGATTCCAGTAGCCTCACTTAATTTGTCTGCCAGTTCCATTGCCTTAACCCTAAAGGTTTCATCCCCTCCTTCATTAAAAGAATCTTCCAATTCTTTATTCAAAGGGTTGTCTGGATCAGTTCTTCTTAAAGTAGATATGGATTGCGACAAAGCCTGCATGTCCATACCTGTTTCTTGTTCTGTAAACACTCTACCTTGAACTATGAAAAACTGGCTTCCGCTCGATGCTTTTTCTGGGTTTACATAATCTGGCTGTCTGGCAGCAGATAATGCCCCCTTTTTATGGAAGAAGCTCTTTACAAATTCTGCAGGAATGGTATACCCCGGGCCTCCAGAGCCTAAACGAGCTCCTGGTTCGGCATCTTTTGAATTTGGGTCACCACCCTGAATCATAAAGCCAGTCATTACTCTGTGAAACAAAAGGCTATCGAAAAAGCCTTCTTTGGCCAGTTTAAGAAAGTTCTCTTTGTGCTTTGGGGTTTCATCATAAAGAATGGCCTTCATTTCGCCCATGTCGGTTTTGATAGTCACCAAATAATCATTGCCCTTTACTTTTTCTTCGCCTGAGCCTCCGCATGAAGCGACAACTGCAATTAGCAAGGCCATTATGGCCAACTGTATATACTTTTTCATTGGTTTGATAATTCGGTTTTTATGGATTTTAATATGCGATCTCCGCCCGAAGATAATACTTCTTCGGCAAGTTTTTTGCCTATTGATTTGGCATCCTTTAGCTTACCAATGAACACTTTACGAATCATTTCTTTGCCATCCAAACTGGTAATTCCTCCAGTCATTTGAAGGCTGTCATCTTTGATTTGAGCCAAACCGAATACCGGAATTGAACAGCCTCCATCCATGGTTTTTAAGAACGATCGCTCAGCCAAAAGGCACACCTCAGTAGGTTCATGGTTCAGTGCTTTTCTAACTAAATCTTTCTTGGCTTTACTCAATCCTTTGTGTACTTCAATGGCTACAGAGCCTTGCCCTACAGCGGGCGTAAACTCTGTTAAATTTAGCTTTTGAACAATTTTGTCATCGTAGCCCATTCTGTGTACTCCCGCATATGCGAGCAATAAAGCATCGCAGGCTCCTTCTTCCATTCGCATTATTCTGGTTTGAAGATTGCCCCGAACTGGAACGGTTTTGATATGAGGATAAAAGTGTTTTAACGTGGCAATTCTTCTATTGGAAGAAGTACCGACTACTAGATTTTTATTATTAAGTGAAGCTTCCTTATTATCACTAATCAGTACATCATTGGCCAATTCGCGTTCTGAAAACGAAATGAGTTCGAAGCCATCAGGAAGGGTAGACTGCATGTCTTTGGCGCTATGCACGGCAATGTCAATCGCTCCATTGGCCAATTGCTCTTCTATTTCCTCGGTAAAAACCCCTTTGCTTCCAATCTTGGAAATTGAAACATCTAAGATTTTATCTCCTTTGGTTTCTATTTTAACAATTTCAGTTTTTACACCAGCCGCTACCAGCTTATCTTCCACAAAATAAGCTTGCCATAGGGCCAACTTACTACCTCGTGTTCCTATTCTAATTTTCATTTAAGCGTTCAATTTTGCTTTCGATCCTCTTTTCTTAGGCTGATTGTTCTCAATAAACTCAACGATGGTTCCTGCAATATCTACTCCTGTTGCCTTTTCTATTCCTTCTAAACCTGGCGAAGAATTTACTTCTAAAACCAATGGCCCTCTTGATGATGGTAGCATATCAACACCTGCTACGGAAAGTCCCATTGCGTTGGCTGCTTTTACCGCAACCGATCTCTCTTGCCTTGAGAGTTTAATTACCTCGGCCGAACCGCCACGGTGAAGGTTAGAACGAAACTCGCCCTCCATTCCTCTTCTGCGCATGGCGCCTACTACTTTGCCATTCACAACGAAAACGCGTATGTCGGTAGCTTTGGCTTCTTTAATAAATTCTTGCACTAAAATTCGTGCTTTTAAGCCATGAAAAGCCTCAATTACCGACTGTGCGGCTTTTCGGGTTTCGGCCAAAACAACGCCCAAACCTTGAGTTCCTTCTAATAATTTAATAATTACGGGTGCTCCGCCTACGTGCTCTATCAAAGATTTTTCTTCTTTAGAATAATTGGTAAAGGCTGTGCGTGGCATTGGCAAACCAGCTCCTGCTAAAATCTGCATCGACCTTAGTTTATCTCTAGAACGAACTATGGCCTGAGAATCGGTAGTGCTAAAAACGCCCATCATTTCGAACTGACGAACTGTGGCTGTTCCGTAAAAGGTAACTGAAGCACCTATTCTAGGAATTACGGCATCAATACCTTCCACTCTTTCTCCCATATAATATACTGCTGGGCCAGCATCTTCAATAACGAGGTCGCATTTTAGATGGTCCAATATGACGGCTTCATGCCCCCTGGTTTCAATCGCTTCTACCAACCGCTTTGTACTGTAAAGGGCTGAATTTCGAGAGAGCACTGCAATCTTCATTTTTTCTTGGTTTTTAGATTATTCGGCACTTTCGGCCTTGATACTTTTGGGTGTCATCTTAAGGGAAAGATCCTTTTGACTTACATCCACAATAAAACGATTCGTGAGCAACTTTCGGCCTAAAAGTATAGGGAATTTCATCTTGCTCCGGTCTGATAAAGAGAACTCTGCATTAATGCGCCTCTTCATTAGTACTACCGTTGTTTTGATAATAAAACGTTCTTCGGTTACTCCATTTGAGCTCCGAATTTTCTTCTTCTTAAAATTAGTGGTCGAAAACTTTCTGGCCTTTTTTTCATGAATCTTATTGGCCGATAATTGAAAGGTAAGTGTTGGCACACCTTCCACCTTGGTTAGTTTTACTTTTGAACAGTTAATAGACGAAGTGTAAGCGCCAGTGTCAATTTTAGCGTTTACATCTTTCAATCCGAATTCTGGCAGATTGATGAAATCTTGCCTTCCTATTAGCTGTAATGGTTTCGACATTCTACTTTTTAGAACGTGCAATTTGTGCAATCGCCAGAGATAAATCAAGAAAGAGAATCTTAGGGTTAGCATTCCGCTCTATATGATAGTTGGCCTCTTCGATTTTAGGCACCACTTCTGTTATTTTTTCTGCATTGAATACCTTACCAAAGTTGGCTACAAAATCCTTTTCTGTATCTGGAATTCTTTCCAGTTCACTAACTCCGTATTGGTGAATCAGGGTATCGCGCATTACTTTACTTCCGGTATTGAGCAGCCCTTTCTGAAACTCCTTTCCACCACTCTGAAATTCATCGGCCATTTTTACCAAAGCCTGAAAATCATAAGTAAAACACAGACGCATCCACTGCTTAAACTGCACACCCATTGCATCTTGTCCGCCTTGCACCAAGTGCAACGCCTCGCGCATATTTCCTTCGGCCAAATAGGTGATTTCTTGGGCGCGTTCAGTACTCACGCCTTCCGCTTTACTTACTGTGGAAAGAATGTTCTCATCGGTAAAAGAAGGGATTTTCATTAACTGAACCCTAGAACGAATGGTGGTAAGCAGCTTATTCTCATCATTCGACACCATCAAGAAAATAGTTTTCTCTGGCGGTTCTTCTAATACTTTCAAAATTCCGTTGGCCGCATTGCTATTCATTAGCTCAGGCAACCAAATGAGCATTACCTTATATCTGCCCTCAAAAGCCTTAAGCGAAAGGTTGGTAATAATATTTCTACTTTCCTGACGGGGAATAAGCAACTGCTTGTTTTCCCAACCAAAGTGAAAGCTCCAATCGCTTACGTTTCCGTAAGGTGATTTTAGAAGGTATTCCCTCCATTCTTTCAGGAATTTTTCACTGGTAGCGTCTTCCCTTTTAATTTTAGGGGTTGCCGCAGTTGGAAAAACAAAGTGAACATCGGGGTGAATGTGTTTTGACTGTTTTGTGCAAGACGAACACTCTCCGCAGGCATCATTCTCCTGTTTGTTTTCACAGTTTAAATAGGTAGCAAAAGCCAGCGCCATAGGCAAATTTGCCGAGCCTTCAGCGCCTAAAAAGAGCTGTGCATGCGCCACATGATCTACCTTAACGGCCTCAATGAGCTTATTCTTAACTTCGTCTAAACCGGGTATGTCTTGAAAACGCATGTTTATTTTTTATCCCAAGTTCTGTATTGGGTGGTAATTTCAAAAATTCGGTCGATGATCTCTTTTTCGGTATCATCAAAAGCCATTCCTCTGCGCTGCATTACCGCTTCGGCTACTTCATAAAACTTTCTTGGTTGGAAGGTAATTAAACCAGAAGACCCACCCCAAGAGAAAGAAGGAATAAAGTTTTTTGGAAAGCCAGCGCCAAATATATTCGACCCTACGCCCACCACTGTACCTGTATTAAACATAGTATTAATACCGCACTTGGCATGGTCGCCCATCATCAGCCCACAAAACTGTAAGCCTGTTTGCACAAAACGTTCGCTGGTGTAGTTCCAAAGCTTAACAGGTGCGTAGTTATTTTTTAGGTTAGAAGTGTTGGTATCGGCACCTAGGTTACACCATTCGCCAATCACTGAATTGCCCAAAAAACCATCGTGTCCTTTGTTGCTGAAACCAAAAATAACTGAATTGCTTACCTCACCCCCCACTTTAGAATGAGGACCTACCGTGCTATCTCCTTTTATTTTTGCACCCATATTTACATGCGCTCCTTCACACAAAGCAAAGGCTCCGCTAATAATCGCTCCTTCGTGCACATGCGCATTCTTACCGATATACACAGGGCCGTTTTCAGCATTAATAATGGCTGCCCGAATTGTAGCGCCCTCTTCCAAAAACACATTTTCCTTTCCATACACCACCGTATGCGGATCGATGATGGGCTGAGAAGTTCGGCCTTTGGTGATGAGCGAAAAATCCGCTTCAATCTGTTCTTTGTTGAATTGAAAAATCTCCCAAGGCTGGTTGATCATTCTAAAGGTGCCCTCATAACTTACTTCTTCCGAGCCATTTCCTGAAACTGCTAAAACGGTATCTCCCGACACCAGTTTTGTATTTGCTGTTAAGGCTAAAATTGCTTCAGATAATTCTTTTGACGGACACAACGCGCCATTCACTTTTACGTTTGTTGGCAAGGCCTCAAACTTCTTTCCCAAGTAATCTTGGGTTTCGAAACCAACATGAAAACCATATTTCTCCCATTTTTCGCCAATGGTTAAAATTCCAACACGAATGCAGGCCACTGGTCTGGTAAAAGTAAAAGGAAGAAGATTCTCCCTGATTTGGGGCGGATCGAAAAGATTAATGTGCATGTAGCAAAAATATAAAAGGCTTTCGATTAAGTATCAATTCTGTGATTTTATCTCGCACTTAGAAAGAATTTGGAAATTAAATTTAATACTCTACATTTGTAGAATACACTCTAAAGAAGTAGAGCATGAATTTATCGAAAAGCGAAGAACAACTGATGAATTATTTATGGAAGCTAAAAAAAGCCTTCATGAAAGATTTACTCACTGAGTTTCCTGAACCAAAGCCTGCTACCACTACAGTAGCTACGCTCTTAAAAAGAATGAAAGACAAGGGTTTTGTGGATTACAAACTTTTTGGAAACTCACGAGAATACTATCCGCTGGTGCGTAAAAGCGAATATTTTTCGCAGCACCTCAAAGGATTAATTAAGGATTTCTTTAATGATTCGAGCACTCAGTTTGCCTCGTTTTTTACTAACGAAACTGATTTGAGCACAGAAGAATTGGAAGACCTTAAAAAAATGATTGACGAACAGATAAAGAAGAAACAATGATTGCGGGTCTATTCGAAATCTTCTTATGCTTATTGGTGCTCTTTGGCATTTATAAACTGGTTTTAGAGCAAACTGCGCTGCACCGAGTAAAAAGGTTTTACCTCCTTTTCGCTTTGATTTTCTCATTGACCACCCCTTGGTTGAACCTAGAAATCAGTTCGGATAAAATCATGATTCCAACCGGAGAAATGATTTCGGAAACACTTTACGAAGTAGTAGCCAATGAGCAGGCGGTAACTCTAGAAGCTGTTAGCCCACCGGAAGTCACCGAAGCAAAACCTAAAACGAACACCAACTATTCAGCTTGGGCAATTGGTGGGCTTTATTTGGTAATTGCCTTTGTTCTGCTAATTCGTTTCGGAAGGAATATTCGCAGACTCTTTACTAAGGCTAAAAACAACACTCGCATTCCGTACAAATCGGCTAAAGTGGTGCTTCTTCGGCAACCCACAATTCCTCATAACTTCCTAAAATTCATTTTCATGTATAATGAAGACTATAAAAAGGAAGCTTTGAGGGAACAACTTTTAGCACATGAGCTTGGTCATGCGCTGCAACGACATTCATTAGACATTCTATTGGTAGAGTTGCTTCAAGTGCTGTTCTGGTTCAATCCAATGTATTATTTCTATGCCAAAGCCATTCGGCTGAACCACGAGTATTTAGCAGATGCGATGGTGCTTGGCAAGTTTAATGACATCGCCACTTATCAGCGTCTGTTGCTCAAGTTTACCAACCGCAACCACAGCAATGAAATGAACTTGGCCTGCCTTTCAAATTATTCATTAACTAAAAAAAGATTCAAAATGATGACACAACAAACCACTAAAATGGCTGCTCTGGTTCGTGCGGCTATTTTGCTGCCGTTATTGGCAGTGACCACGCTTTGCTTCAGTTTAAAAATTAAGGCAGAAGCCATTGGTAACAACGCTAGCGAGCTTATTTCCACCATTGAAAATTCCATTTTTCAAGAGAACAAACCAGAGCTACATCCTTTAGGGGATTATAAATACCTACGCACCACTTCCACTTATGGCATGCGTAAAGACCCTGTGACCAAAAAAGACAAAATGCATAAAGGAGTAGATTTTTCAGCCAAAACAGGAACGCCAGTAATTGCTACCGCCTCAGGAACAGTAGAAAAGGTAGAATCTCTGAAGGGTGGTTATGGCAATTACATTCAAATTAAGCATGACGAACAATACCAAAGCCTGTATGCACAGCTTAGCGAAATGGACGTTCAGGTGGGTGATAAAGTAGAAAAAGGACAGCTGATTGGAAAAGTTGGCAACACAGGCCACAGTACAGGCCCGCATCTTCATTATGAGGTAATCAAAAATGGCGAAAAGGTCGACCCGAAAGATTATTATAAGGCGACTTCTGATACACCAACTCGTCCAGCCATCTTAATCCTGGAACAAAAATCAAGAGACCCAAAAAATGTAGCAGTCTATGCTGTAGAAGAAGAGCATTACGATGTAAGCTTGGGCTCTGGGTTTGAATACGAAAAAGTTATCTATGATGACAATAAAGCCATATTCATAAGGAAGAATGAGAAGCCTATTATTAAAGACATGGCAAACCTATCTGTTGAGCAAACCCAAGCTTTAAAGTCTCTTACTTTATCACCACTCCCATATTTTGAAAAAAGTCAGCCAACACAAGAAATTGTAGACAATTGGAGTGACTCCACCATTTATGGAATTTGGATCGATGGCAAAAAAGTAGACAATTCTGTTATGAGCAATTACAAGGCTTCGGATTTTTCTCATTACTCTAAGAGTAACCTATATCGTAATGCCAAAAAAGAGAAAATCTACACATATCAATTAGACTTGACCACCAACGAGAAATATGAAAAAGATAAAATAAGAGCGGCACAACAAAAAGCAGAATGGGAGAAAACAACCAAGGCCTCACTCGCCAAGCTAGATTTTTAAAAACCTATATAAATTCAAATCCACAACATAAAGCCTCACTGAATTGGGGCTTTATTTATGTATAGCCTTGAAATTAAGTGTCTTTTTGAAACTTTAGATCTTTCCTCCAAAGTCTCGGAGTCAGGACAGGAAATAAATCATTTCTACTACAGTCATTTTGAGGAGAGTCCATCCCGATGGAGTATTCACTACCAGTTTTAATTGTATGCACACTGCTTTTCATTCTGACTCAGAGGCTTCATAGAAAGGAACAAAAGAGGTATCAATAGGCATCTACTTTATTTGGAATAATTCTAAATAAAACCGAACTTCGCCAGCGAGTTTTGGGTTAACCCTTCAAAAGTTCAGCGAAATGCAAGAGGTAATTGTCGGTATAGTTTTTTTAGTAGCGCTAATCTTTATTGGAAGACACTTTTATAATCAATACAAGTCCGAAAGCGGTTGCCCGAAAGGCTGTGGCTCTTGTGATATTTCTAAAGAGGTGAAAAAGATGGACTTTAAAATGCCTGAGCATTTAAAGAATTAAGCCCAAACCCTGGTTCCTTCTGAACAATTCTTACACATTTCAATTTCACTTCTGGATTTAATCAGTGCCTGACGGAAACTCTGATAGGCTTTTCCTTTCCAAACCTGCTGAAAACTTTCGGCCTGCATGCTGCCCAATTGGTAATGGGCGTCTTTATCGAAACAGCAGGGCACTACTTTTCCGTCCCAAGTGATTACGCAGGAGTGCCACATTTTCCAACAATGGTTGAGTAATCGGTTTTTGATCTCCCATTTTCCATTGGCCGTTTGGCGGTAACGTGCATACTTTTCTATAGTTGGAATAAGCTCTGAACCGTTTTCGTAATCATAAATCTGTGCGGTTTTAAAAGCCACTTCGCCCACACCCAATTCTTTGGCCAGCTTTTGTACATCATCTAACTGATGCTGATTTGGCTTTACCACCAAATATTGAAAAATGACATGTGGGGTTTTACTCTTCAGTTCCTTCTTCCAACGGATAATATTCTTTGTGCCTTCAATTACCTTTTCCAGTTTTCCGCCAACGCGGTATTGCTCATAGGTTTCTTGTGTGGTACCATCAATGGAAATAATAAGTCGGTCTAAACCTGATTCAACTGTGGCCTTCGCATTTTTATCGTGGAGGTAATGTGCATTGGTCGAAGTAGCCGTATAGATTTTCTTTCGCGAAGCATACTTTACGTGATCTAAAAAACTGGCGTTTAAATAAGGTTCGCCCTGAAAGTAGAAAATAAGATAAGTGAGCCTTGGCGCCAGTTCATCAATGGTTTTCTGAAAAATTTCGTCAGTGAGCATTCCCGTATCTCGAGAAAAACTGCGCATTCCACTAGGACATTCGGGGCAACGTAAATTGCAGGAAGTGGTCGGCTCTAAGCTAATGCTGGTAGGCATTCCAGAATGACTTGCCTTTTTGGTGATTTTAGAAAGCCAATAACTACCCACCAATTGAAACATATTCCACAGCCGAAGGGGCGTCAGTTTTGACGCATAATTAAGTCCATCGGTGAAATTTCTGTTCATTGCGTCAAATTAGGTTGGCAAAGTTCACTTTCAAAACCCTTAAGGGTTTTTAATCAAATAAGTCTCTTTATCTTCGTACAACACAATCTAATTACGAATGAAGCGGTTTGTACTTTTTTTCAGTTTGCTCCTTTTTGTTTTCAGCGCGAAGGCACAGTTTCCAGGACTTTCTGGCCAAGCTGAAATTAGTATTATTACCATTGGGCCAGGTGAAAATTTATATGACAGCTTTGGGCATGGTGCAATTAGAGTTCAAGACCCTTATTTGAGTATTGACAGGGTTTATAATTATGGAACATTTGATTCTTTTGAAGATGGTTTCTACTTGAAATTTGCACAGGGAAAACTCAATTATAAACTTTCAATTCAGGACTTCAATCGTTTTCTAGGGAACTACCAAGCTCAAAACCGTTGGATAACCGAACAGGTTTTAAGTCTGACTCAAGCCGAGAAGCAAGAGATTTTCGAATTCTTAGAAAACAATGCCATTCCCGAAAACAGTTATTATTTATACGATTTCTTCTACGATAACTGTGCTACCAAATTACGTGATGTGGTGGGTGATGTGTTAGGCGACAAGCTTACATTTAATAACAGCCACCTTACAGAAGAAAAAACCTTTCGAGACCTAATTCAAGAAAACACCTTCAACTTTCCTTGGTGGGATTTTGGAATTGACCTTGCCTTAGGAGCTGTAATTGATGTAAATGCCACTGCAGCAGAGCATATGTTTTTGCCCGATTACGTTATGCAGGCTTATGCCAATGCTACGATCACCAGAGATGGGGAGGAAGTTCCGGCAGTAAAAGCAACCAATAAGCTTTTCGAATCGGATTATTACGAGACACACCGAGAAACCATTTCGCCTTGGATGATATTTTCAATCCTATTGCTCGTTGTTGTAGTATTCACTTACAAAGACACGCTCCAAAACACAAGGGCACGATATTTAGATTTCACCATTCTATTCTTAACAGGTTTAGTCGGGGTAGTTGTAGCCTTGCTTTGGTTTGCTACAGACCATACCGCTACGGCCAAAAACCTAAACTTGCTTTGGGCTTTTGCCCCTAACCTTATTGTGGCTTTCTATGTAGTGAAAAAAAATGCACCTGTATGGACTAGAGGCTATGTCCGCTTTCTGTTTATTCTTTTAATTGGAATGACCTTTATTTGGGTTTTCCAACTACAAGTATTTTCCATTGCCTTACTACCAATCATGTTACTCTTAGCTGTGCGGTATGCCTTTTTATGGGTAAAGGGTTTGGCATAGCCTGCACTAAGCATCTCATTTTCAAACACCTTGTTGTGGAGACATCTCTACAAGCTGGGTCTTAACGTCTCATTAAATTCAATAAAAACCTGATTTTTTGCTGAAAATTGGCTTGGCACAGTTTTGCTACTAGTGGGAGTGAAATCAATTAATCACTAAAACCCCACAGATATGTTACGTTGGACAATCACATTCTTAGTTATAGCAATTATTGCAGGTATTTTAGGTTTTGGAGGCATTGCCGCTGGTGCTGCTTCTTTGGCTAAAATTGTATTCTTCATTTTCGTGGTACTGCTTGTTGTCTCTCTTTTAAGAGGAGTCACCAGTGGACGATAGGCACTACTCTTTATATAGATTAGATAGAACGGTTTCTGAAAATTCAGAAACCGTTCTGAATTAACATCCCGAATTCTTCTCCACTTTTTAACTTATTATTATGAAACCACAGGAAAACGAAATTCTTCTTATTTATAATGGTCGAAAGTCGCATGACACAAAAGTACTAGGCTATGCAAGTGCCGTTCAAAAATATACCGTGAACGAAAGAAACATAGATAAAAACCCACTGACCGAAACACAGCTGAACCAAGTAGCAAACGATATGGGATTACAGATTCTTGATTTAATAGATAAAAAATCAGACGCTTATTTAAATGAGATTAAGGATCAGCGCTTTTCGAATGAAGAAATGATGAAAATCGTAAAGCAACACCCAGAAATACTGAAAACGCCAATTGCAATGCTGAATAACACTGTCTTTTTTGTGCACTCTGCTTATGACTTTGTGAACAAAGGAATTGAGATTGAAGGCATAAAAAGCAAAAGCGGAAACATATATGAATCACCCAAACGTGATTAATTCTTTCTCTTTGAACCAAATTAATTCTGATCATCTCTCGCAATGAAAGATCGTTTTATTTCTTCTTTTCAAGAGTTTTGGGAAACCATACTTGACAAAAGTCCTTCAATTGTTTTAGGCCTAGTGCTCTTGTTTATAATGTGGGGCTTGGCTGTGCTCATTTCTCGATTGGTTAAGAAGAGAATCATGGTGCGCATTAATGATCAGCTACTTTCTAATTTTATTGGAAGGCTCATTTTTTTGATTTTCCTGATTATCGGTATAGTCATGTTTTTAAATCAAATTGGCTTGGGCCAAGCGGCTGGTGGTTTGCTGGCAGGCGCAGGTGTTTCTGCATTGATTATCGGCTTGGCATTTAAAGATATAGGAGAGAATTTTTTGGCCGGCTTCTTTTTAGCCTTCAGTCGCCCTTTTAGCATTGGCGATGTAATTCAGGTAACAGATATTACAGGCAAAGCCAGAGCGCTGAACTTCAGAAATACACATGTCCGCACTTTCGATGGCCGAGACGTATTTATTCCAAATTCAATGCTTATCAAGAGCCCCTTAACCAACTTTACCCGCGATGGCCTAATGCGTTATGACTTTATAATTGGGCTTGATTATGGAGATAATATTGCCGAAGCCATTAGAGTAATTATAGATGAATTAAACAATATGGCAAATATCACCAAAGCTGAAGGGGTTGAGCCTTTTGTAATTATCAATGATTTTGGAACCAGCACCATCAACTTAAAAACCTACTTTTGGATTAACACTTATGATTTTACAGGCTCGTCTTTACAGCTCAAAAGTGTGGTAATGCATCAGGTATTATTGCGTTTATCAGAAGCTGGCTTCAATATGCCTGCGGATATTATTGAACTTAAAATTTACCAAGAAGGTCAGCCTATTCCTGTTTCTGTTCGGAATGACGCGAACATTAAACCAAAACCTAACCCTGAAATAGTCTAGCCTATCCCTTTTTCAATTCATTTGTTAAAACTAAAATCAGCAGGTTTTCACATTCAATAAAAACCGAATACCTAAATTAGGGAAATGAACCTCTTTCCTGAAGAAATAGACGAAACCAAAAACTGGTTGCCCAAAGAAGGTACGGTTAACTATTATGGAAAATTAGTTTCTGAAGAAGACGCCAACTTCTATTTCAGAAAACTCTACGATACAATTGAATGGAGAAACGATGAAGCCGTTATTTTTGGTAAGCATTACATTACCAAACGCAAAGTAGCTTGGTATGCCGACCAACCCTACGAATACAGTTATTCCAACGTCACCAAAAAAGCCCTGCTTTGGACACCTGAACTTCTAAGCTTAAAAGCTATAGTAGAAGGAAAAACGGGTGAAAAATTCAACTCTTGTTTGCTCAATTTATACCACACAGGCGAAGAAGGAATGGCTTGGCACAGCGATGGCGAAAAGGACTTGAAGAAAAATGGAGCAATTGCTTCGGTGAGTTTTGGGGCGGAAAGAAAATTCGCTTTTAAGCACAAAGAAACCAAAGAGAAGGTTGATATTTTCTTAGAACACGGCAGTCTCTTAGTGATGAAAGATGCTACCCAAAGCCATTGGCTTCATCGTTTGCCTCCCACCAAAAAAGTAAATGCCCCAAGGGTGAATTTGACTTTCAGAACGATAGAGAGGTAAGTTAAAATTGATATTCAGGTCTGACCTTCGGTGCCGACCTTAGAAGAGCCCCATTGTGATCGGTCGGTACCGAAGGTCAGACCGTACCCCAAAAAAGATGAGAATTCTTCCATTTGCAATTTGTTTACTATCCTGCGCTGAACTCTTAGAAAAGAAAAGCCAGATACTTTGACACATTACTCATTCTATTTGGGCTCTAGAAAAAGTTAAGAGAATTAACAAAACCTTTTCTATATTATTCAAATGAGGAGTTCTTATATCTAGGCTAAACACATTACTTTGAACAGCGAGACGAAAAGATGTGAGTCCAGAAACCTGATTCTTTTCCAATTCATAAATCCAATATTTAGCAAACTTATTATCACTATCTCCCGCAGTGATATATCTCTTTTTTTCGAACACCCTAAAAATTCCATTGTGCATGCTTATGGTAAATGCTGAAGATTCAAAATCGGAAATAGTCAGACTAAGTTTTACATTGGTATTCAAAACAGAAACAGAAGCAGCTTTACTTATTTTAAACAATAAATTTAGCCTCTCACTTTGAATGATGCTTTCATCAATTAGCACCAACGGGGCACTATCAGAATAATTTTCAAGCTTTGTCTTAAATTGATCTGCAATAGCCTTAAGTAATTCAGCAATTCTTTTATCATTCATTATTCAAAAAATCTAATATTGGGTCAATAATATAAGGCTTATAATGAATCTCAAATTAAGGTAATTTCAATAACTACTCTCTCTAGCTATTCCTTTACAACAAAATTAACCCCTATAATGTCCATAAAATGGAAAGCTGTTATCATTTCAGGTCTGACCTTAGAGTAGCTCCTGATGCAATCGGTCGGTACCGAAGGTCAGACCGTGTCTATTTCTGAGCCAAGCGCAAACCAAAAAAAATCTTCCTTCTCAAAAACCTACTGACATAGGGTTGTCATAAGTGCCCTTTAAGTTTATTCCATAATCTTAAATCGCACGATATGAAAAACGAAACATTAGCACCAGTAGTCATTAGCTCAAACGACCTACTAGCCCAATGGCAAGGACACCGAAGCCTTACCCGAAGAGTAATTGAAGCTTTTCCAGAAGACAAACTTTTTAGTTACTCAGTAGGCGGAATGCGTCCCTTTTCTGAATTAGCCCTAGAAATGATTCACATGGCTGTGCCGAGCGTAGCTGGAATCATTACTGGAGAATGGAAAACTTTTGGCGAATCAGAGGCAGAAGAAAAACCTACTACTAAAGCAGAGCTGCTCAAGCTTTGGGACGAGTCAACAGAAAAACTGAATGAGTTATTTCCTCAAATTAAAATTGAGCGTTTTCAGGAAGTAGAAAAAGCTTTTGGCCAATATGAGGGCACCAATCACGCTTTGATTTTTTACTGTATCGATAACGAAATTCACCACAGAGGGCAAGGTTATGTATACCTGCGCACTTTAGATATTGAGCCTCCTTTTTTCTGGGAAAGAGGTTGATTGGCATTAATTATGGACGCTCAATCTAGTAACAACTAATTGCAGAGTTGACCAAGCACGAGCTTAAATACCAATGGATAACTCAACTCCATTATGACAAAGTCATTCCTAAATAATGTGTTTTAATGATCGAGTTGAGCCCATTTTCTAATAAGAAATCCTTAAGTGAACTTGACTTTTAGAACAATAGAAAGGTGAATTGAAAGGGAAATCTAGGTCTGACCTTCGGTGCCGACCTTTGAGTAGCGTCTCGTGTAATCGGTAGGTACCGAAGGTCAGACCGCATTTCCATAATGATGTATTCTTATTTTAACAGCTCCTCAATTACCTCTCTTATCAAATCACCCTCAAAGCCTTTCATTACCAAATGCTGTGTTAGTTTGCCACGCACAGTGTATTGGTTTTCGGCTTTAATGGTCGGTAATTTTTTCTCTGCATGGCGTTTTAGGGTAGCATAATAATCATCGGGGTCAATTTCTTGAAAGCCTTTCTTTATACAGTAATCAGAAATACGATGCTGTTTCAGCCCTTGCAAAATTTTGCGTTTGCCCCAACCCTTAATCCTAAACTTTCCACCCACATAAGCCTTAGCAAAACGCTCTTCATTAATGAAATTTTCGGTAATAAGTTCCGACAAAATTTCCTCAACCTCGTCATGATGAAGGCCATAGCCATACAGCTTATCGCGTACCTCTTGCTGCGAACGCTCCTGATAAGCGCAAAAATCGGCAGCTTTAAGTTTGGCCACTTTGGGGTCTAGTCGCTTTGGTTTACGTTCTTCGTATTGAAAAGCCATCGAACTAAGTTAGAATGAATTATCTTTGGGCAAAACACAACAAACCGATAATGAGAAAAAAGATTGTTGCAGGTAACTGGAAAATGAACAAAAACTTCAGTGAAGGCCTTACACTGGCCTCTGAAGTGGTAAACATTGTGAACGATGAACTGAATGATGATGTAACCGTAATCATGTGTTCTCCTTTTATTCACCTGGCCCAAGTAGCAAAAAATGCCCAAGAAAGCGACAAGGTATTTGTAGGTGCGCAAAACATGAGCGAACACGCTTCAGGTGCTTATACAGGTGATATTTCTGCCGAAATGATTAAGTCTGTAGGTGCAGAATACGTTATTCTTGGTCATAGCGAAAGAAGAGAATACCACAACGAAACAAACGAGCAACTTGCCAAGCGAGTAGATTTAGCTTTAGAAATAGGCTTAAACCCAATTTTCTGCTGTGGCGAATCGCTTGAAATCAGAGAATCTGGCAAAGAAGTGAGCTACGTGTGCAACCAACTTACAGAAAGCCTTTTCCATCTTACAGAAGATGAAATTCAGAAAATTGTAATTGCCTACGAACCCATTTGGGCAATTGGAACAGGAAAAACGGCTTCATCGCAACAAGCACAAGACATGCACAAAGCCATACGCGATTTCTTGGCAGGTCAGTTTGGGCAAGAAGTGGCCGATAAAATCTCTATTCTTTACGGAGGAAGCGCCAAGCCAGATAATGCAAAAGAACTTTTTGCTCAGCCCGATGTGGATGGCGGCCTAATTGGCGGAGCATCTTTAAAAGCCAGAGACTTTGTAGAAATTGCTAAGTCATTTTAATTGAAACCCATGAATTACATAGAAATCAAAGTCCATTGCGACCCGCCTTTTGGCGAAATTTTAATTGCCGAAATGGGCGAATTGGACTTTGACACCTTCGTTGAAACCGAGGTGGGTTTTGACGCATATATTTCGGAAGACGTTTTTAGTCACCCCGCTTTACAGCAACTTTTCAATAATTACCGCAAGCAAACCCGTATTTGGTATGAATTGAAAAAAATTGAAAAGCAAAATTGGAACGAAGAGTGGGAAAAGAACTACGATCCGATTGAAGTAGGTACAGATATTTTTGTACGTGCTACCTTTCATGAATCGAAGCCCGGCTTTAAGCACGAAATAATTATCCATCCGCAGATGTCGTTCGGAACAGGGCACCACGAAACCACCCACCAAATGCTGGCGCTAGAAATGACGCTAGACCATCAAGGGAAAAAGGTTTTAGATGTAGGCGCTGGAACAGGGATTTTGGCCATTATGGCTTCGAAACTTGGTGCTTCAGAAGTATCTGCTACCGACATTGACGATTGGTGCATTGACAACGCTAAGGAGAATTTTGCATTGAATGGTATTGCACCGAAAGATGTATTATTGGGCACCATCGATGAGTTAAGTTTTGATGAACCTTTCGATATTCTTTACGCCAACATCAATAAAAATGTGCTTTTGGCTGAAATGGAATATTATGCAAAACTCACAAAACCAGGAGGGCATTTATTCTTGAGTGGCTTTTACA
Source organism: Roseivirga seohaensis subsp. aquiponti (assembly GCF_001267955.1). NCBI lineage: Bacteria > Pseudomonadati > Bacteroidota > Cytophagia > Cytophagales > Roseivirgaceae > Roseivirga > Roseivirga seohaensis. The sequence continues at coordinate 61,300 of NZ_JSVA01000012.1, read as the reverse complement.
CTTATGATGAGGCCGATATTCTGGAGTGTACCGCAGCAAACGGTTTTGAAAAATTGAATTCTACAGAAAGGAAAAACTGGGCGGCCATACTTTTAAAGAAACTGTAGTTTCTAAGTATTATTTCCGTCTTTTTATCGTTATTAAAGGTCAGTTGAGGGGTCATATGCAATTTCTGGTCAAAAGGATTATATATAGTTTATTGATACTGTTGTTGTTTCTGCCAAACACTTTTGCGCAAGAAGCAACTCAAACGGATTCTATTGTTTATACCCCAGATATTGCCCGAATTTTAACCACTCCCAACCCCGCAAGTTTTGGGGTAGATTACAAACCTTTTATAGAAGCTTGGCAAGGGAATATCTTTACCCAAACCCAAAAAAACCAATTAGGCCAGGCCCTATTAAACATGGAAAAAAAGGGTTTTAGGCCCCGCTTCGATTTCAAAGCAATCTTTAACATATTGATTCTTGCCAAAGAAAAACGAAACTTCAGTCAAACTCAACTAGACGATTTAGTGAAGGCTTGCCTGAAAGTTTCGGAAAACTACGATAAGAAAATCATTGACCAGTTTCACCAATATGCTGCTTTCTTTTTGGGCGATATGGCGCTTTTTAAAGACCGTAGTTATGGCATTTATGTAGAGAATGCAGATTATGCATTGAAATTCAACGGAAGTGAAGACATTTCTGAAGAAGAACCATTTGTAGCCGAGGCTCAAAAAGGTCCCGATGCCATTGAGCTTTTACTCATGAAGCAGCAAGGCTTAATTTCAAGTGAAGAAGATATTATCACCAACGAGCCACAGGTAGAAGCCCCTTTGCCAGCCATGCCCACCCAAATGGGGCCAGTAATTGAGTTTAAAAAACTAGATCTAGCCTTTGTAAATCGTTTAGACACAATATATCTCCGAAACACACAAGGGAATTTCTCTTTCGAAACACTCGAATTCACAGGCCAAGATGGAGCCATTGACTGGACGAATGTAGGGTTACCAGCAGAAACTACTTATGCCAAGCTGCGCAATTACTTTTTCTCAGTTACCCAAACTGACATAAAGTTTGACGAAGCCTATTTTCATTACGAAGGCAAATTAGATCAACCCGTAGTAGGCGCTGTGGAAATTACCCTTGCACCGCAGCGAAGCACAGTAGATACCTACCCTAAGTTCGTATCAGACTTTGCTGACGCACCCATAAACGATTTAGGCACCAGCGACCTGACGTATCGAGGTGGGGTAAGTTATGAAGGAAGAGATTTTTACAGTAAATCTGCCTTCAACGAACTTTCAAGGGTAGAAGGCTTTCTGAACGGGGAATTAAAATTTAGGGCAGAGGCGCCCAACTTTGTTTTCAATAAAGCAGACTCCATGGTGAGTTCTACCGTGGCTAAAGTAACGATTTACCATGGTACAGACTCAATCTATAACCCGAGCGTAGAGATGGTTTATAACTATGGAAATTACCACCTAAATCTTGAACCAAATAAAGGCGATTTTGGGAGTACACCTTTTAGTTCTTCCTATTATGGTGTGGACCTCACGGGTGACAGGCTTATTTGGGATTTGAAATCTGATTCCTTACACCTCACCATTGGTTCAGCCCGAAGTGAAGTTCCACTCATTGTGGAATCGAAGAACTTCTTCAGTTCATCAAGGTTTTACAGCCTTTCGCAATTGTATGATTTTAATCCCTTAATTCTTTCGGTACGACAGGCCCAAAAATATGACCCTAAAAATGAGTTCTACATTTCTGAGCTGTCAGAAGACCGAAAAATTAGCCTCGGAATTTTAAAAAGAAGCATGATCGACTTAATGTCGAAAGGATTGGTGCTCTACAACGAATACACTGGTAAGGTAATTATTACCCCAAAAGGGCTTCATTATTACGATTCTGGCCGAGATGAATCTGATTTTGACGACCTAGTAATTCCTTCGGTAATCAGTTCTTCACCCAATGCCACTATCAATTTGGTAAATGATACCCTGACGGTTAGAGGAGTGGAAAAGTTTTATGTGAGCGATTCGCTCGATGTAATGATTACTCCCACCAACGGAGTGGTTAAAATTTCTAATAATAGAACCATAGAATTTGATGGTGCACTAGAAGCGGGTAACTTCCAGTTCAATGGCCAGAAATTCAAATTCGACTATAACAACTTTTTAGTCGAGTTGCCTCAAATTGATTCGATTAAACTACAAGTAGAACTAGAAGAAGGCAGAAAAGAAGCCCTGAATAACCAGTTGGTAAATACCTCAGGAGTTTTGAATATTAACGACCCAAATAACAAGTCGGCAAGAATTTCGAAACCTGAGTACCCTATTTTCACCTCAAATGAAAGCGCCAGCGTGATGTTCGATAAAAATGGCGTTTTAGGCGGAGCTTATGACAGCACTGTTTACTTTGATGTACCGCCTTTTCAACTTGATAGTGCCTCTAAAGCCGACCCTTCAGCTTATGCTTTTGAAGGAACTTTCTATTCCAACGGAATTTTTCCTGAATTCAAAGAAAGCCTTAGGGCCATGCCCGATAAATCGTTTGGCTTTATTCACACCATTCCAGATTCTGGTTACAGCCTTTATGGCACTACAGGCAAGCTTTATGGCGAAATAAAAATGGATCAAGCAGGCCTTCAGTCACCGGGGGCAATCGATTTTCTTACAGGTAATTTCAATACCGAATCGGTTACTTTTTACCTGGATTCCATGTATTCGAAAAAGGGAATTGAAGGTCAAATTTTGTCAGGCACATTAGATGGTGTTTCCTATCCTGCGGTAAAATTAGCCCGATATGAAGTAAACTGGCTGGCCAAAAAGGACAGCATGAATCTAAGAAACTTGGAAGCCCCATTTAAAATGTATGACAGCCTTGGTGCATTTAGCGGTATGCTTACGCTATCTACAAAGGGGTTGTTTGGTAAAGGAGAAATGAAAATGCAGGGCTCTAAAACTAATTCAGAAAATTACACTTTAGAAGAAACCTCATTTGAATCTAGAAATTCAGACTTTGAGTTGGATTCTGGAAACCCTCAAAAACCAATATTGAGTTCTGCCGATGTACGTGTGAATTACGATTTAGCCAATAACAGGGCCATCATTCAGCCCGAAGTACAAGGCAACGCAGCTTTGGCCTTCCCTTTCGCACAATACAAAACCTCTATTCCAACAGCCGAATGGGACATAGCGAATAACATGATTACCATGACCAAACCAGACACTGTTGCGTTGGAAAAGTCGTTTTTCTATTCAACCAAAAAGAGCATGGATTCACTGGTGTTTATGGGAACAAACGCCAATTACGATATTGAAAAACAAGAGTTAAAAGTGGAAGGTATTCCATACATTGTTGTGGCAGATGCACTCATTACTCCCGAAAATAATGAAGTACTGATTCTAGAAAACTCTGAGCTTGGAGTAATGGAAAATGCGATCATTGTATTCGATACGGCCAATACAAACCACCGATTATACGATGCCAAAATAGAAATCATTTCGCGCAATCGCTTTAGAGGTGAAGGCACCTATGAATTGGTAACCGTGCAAGACACTTTCGCTATTAAGTTCGATAAATTTGGGTTTGAAGAAGATCCAGTACGTGGCCTTTATACCAAATCAAGTGGCCAAATAAAAGCCGATGCTGGCGTAATCGTATCTCCAGGATTTACTTTCAAAGGCACTGTATTTATGTATGCCTTCAGAAAAGCGCTAGAGTTGAGAGGTTCAGTAAAGCTTAACCTTCAGAAATTGAAAGAAAGAAACGTTTGGATTGAATATGAATCGAATGATGACATTGCCGAAGTAGTTTTCAATTTCGATGAGGCCAGAACCGAATTTGGAGAGCCACTTACAGCTGGACTTCACTTTAATAATGGAGACATTTATCTGTCATTTATCACTGAAAAACGCGACCCAAGCGATGACGACTTCTTTATTCCTAAGGGCGGAAACTTATTCTACGATCAGAATACTGGTTCATACAATATTGCAAACCCTAACAAACTAGACGACCCTGCTAATTTTTACAAAGGCAACATGTTCTCTTATAATGAAGAAACTCAGGATGTTTCTTTTGAAGGAAAGCTAAACTTTGTAAGTCCACTTAGTAAAGGCTTAACGGTTCAAGGAGCTGGTAAAGGTTCTGGAAATTTAGATTCGGCCGATTTTAAAATCAACGCCATGCTGGTAATGGATTTCGGTTTGCCTGTAAACAGTGTTCCGCTTATGGCTCAAAACTTAAAAGACATGGGCGAAAAGCTGGGAATCAAAAGAGCTCATGACGACAGGTCTGACTTGATTTACAAAGCCGCAGAATTTATTGGAGACGAAGCCGTCAAAAAATGGGATAAATCGTATCAGTCGGTGCCCATACCATTGGTGAGTGCTTCTGCAAATGGTGAGCTAGTGAAAAACCTAGTAATTTCAAATGTGGACCTCAGATGGTCAAAACAACTGAAAACTTTCTATAGCGAAGGCAAAATTAGTGTCAGCAATATCAATAACACCGACATCAATATGGAGTTGGATGGTTTTGTAGAAATCAAGAAAACTCCTGAAGGCGACATTGTAAATGTTTTGATTCAAATGACCGATGGCACATGGTATTATTTCACCTATGACGGTTTCAGCTTAGGCACTTTTTCATCTAACGAAGCCTTCAATGCCTCTATCGCAAACCCTTTAGATGCCAAGGGGAAATCATCTAAACCCAAAGTAGGCGAATTCAATGTTTTTGCTTATTCTTTGGAGGAAGTTATCGCTTGGTCGAAAAATTACAGAAAGCTGTTTTACGGTATAGACGAGCCCTATAAGTTAGTGATGTCGGCCGATTCAAATCAATCACTCAAAAAGAAAGAAGTGGTTGAAGGCGATGGATTTTAGAACTTCCCAAAACCCATCATCTCCATGGGCTTTTCATTACAAATCAATTATCTTCGAGTCATAAATTAAAAGACATGGCAAACATCAACGATTACATAGAAAACAATAAAGACCGTTTCTTAAACGAACTTCTCGATTTACTCAGAATTCCCTCGGTAAGTGCCGACAGTAAGTTTAAAGGAGATGTACTAAAAGCGGCTGAATTTATACACGGAAAATTACTAGAAGCCGGTGCCGACATTGTGGAAATTTGCCCAACTGGTGGCCATCCAATTGTGTATGGAGAAAAAATTATTGATGCCAAATTGCCTACCGTTTTGGTTTACGGTCATTACGATGTACAACCAGCCGACCCTTATGAGCTTTGGGATTCCCCTCCCTTCGAACCCGTAATTAAAACCACAGAAATTCACCCTGAAGGAGCCATTTTTGCTCGTGGTGCTTGTGACGACAAAGGCCAAGTTTACATGCATATCAAGGCGTTTGAAGCCATGATGAAAACTGATACCCTTGCTTGTAACATAAAATTCTTAATTGAAGGAGAAGAAGAAGTTGGTTCTGACCATTTAGGGATTTTCCTTGAAGAGAATAAAGAAAAATTGGCAGCCGATATTGTATTAGTATCCGATACTGGAATTATTGCCAACGATGTGCCTTCTATTACGGTTGGTTTAAGAGGTTTGAGTTATGTACAGGTAGAAGTTACTGGCCCAAATAGAGATTTACACTCAGGTTTATACGGTGGAGCAGTGCCAAACCCAATCAACGTATTGGCCGAAATGATTGCTTCGTTAAAAGACGAAAACAAGAAAATTAACATCCCGGGCTTCTATGCCGATGTAATTGAGCTTTCTGCTGATGAAAGGGCAGCCATGGCTCTTGCTCCTTTTGATGAAGAAGAATACAAAAAATCAATCGGCCTAAGCGCTACCGAAGGCGAAGCCGGTTATACCTCAATGGAACGTTCTTCTATTCGACCAACTTTAGACGTGAACGGAATTTGGGGCGGTTATATTGGCGAAGGTGCTAAAACTGTAATTGCCTCTAAAGCCTATGCAAAAATTTCAATGCGCTTGGTACCAAACCAAGACCCTGATAAAATCACAAAGCTTTTCCAAGATCATTTTACATCAATAGCTCCTCCATCGGTAAAGGTAAAAGTAATTCCACACCACGGAGGTAAGCCTGCAGTTACGCCTACGGATTCTCCAGCTTATATTGCTGCGGCCAAGGCTATGGAAACTACTTTCGGAAAGGTACCTGTGCCGTTTAGAGGTGGAGGAAGTATTCCTATTGTGGCACTTTTTGAACAAACCCTGGGTTTAAAAACTGTATTAATGGGTTTTGGCCTTGATTCAGATGCCATTCATTCTCCAAACGAACACTATGGGGTTTTCAATTACTTTAAAGGAATTGAAACCATTCCATTGTTTTTCAAAAATTTTGCTGAACTGAACGACTAAAGTACATTTACAGTGGGCCTTAAAATTTTAAGGCCCACTTTTTACAAACTCTGGTTACATATGAGAAAGTATCTGCTGTCACTTATTCTTATTGTTTTTACCTTAAGCTCGTTTGCTCAATTCAAGCAAACCACCAATTGGACCTTTGATGCTTCGCAAAAAGAAGTAAAAGTTGGGGATGAGGTCGAATTGATCTTCAAGGTCAATGTAATTAAGGACTGGTACATCTATTCTTCAAACCAAAAAGAAGATGTGATGGCCATACCCGCCACTGCAGAACTGAATGCAGATTCTTCTTTCGAAGTGATTGGAAAGCTATATGGCGTTAATCCAAAACATAAGTTTGACCAAATTTGGGGCGACACGGTAGAGTATTTTGGTGCGAAGGGAGAGTTTAGACAAAAAATAAAAGTACTGAGCAACAACCTTAAGATTTCAGGCACACTTGATTTTCAAACCTGTACTGATGTTACTGGGCAGTGTGTTCCGGGAGAGCAAGACTTTGTAATTGATTTTATAAAAGTAACCGGAAGAGAAAAAGAACCAACCGAAACGCCAACCCAAGCTGCACCGCAGAATTTATTAAACCAAGGGCCTGGGGTGAGAAAGGTAACCTCTTGGAAACTCAGCAAAGAAGGAACCGCAGAAGTAGGCGCTGAAATTGATCTGGTTTTCAATGTAACTGTCGATGCCAACTGGTACATCTATTCTAGTGATTTAGCACCTGATGCCTCTCCTATTCCTGCCACCGTAGTTTTTGAAGAAACAGATGCTTTTGAGGTAATTGGTGGTTTGATTCCTACCAATCCAAAGAAAAAATTCGATAATTTTTTCAATGAAGAAGTCACCTACTTTTCTGGAAAAGGTGAGTTTAAGCAGAGAATAAAAATATTGAAACCCGACTTTCAAATTAAGGGCGAGCTCGATTTTCAAACTTGCTCCGATGTTGAAGGCCTCTGTATTAACGGAAGTGAGGATTTTGATGTAGCCCTGTCAGCCCTAGAAGATGGAGCGAAGAAGATTACCACAACGACTGGAGTAGTAACGGGCACAAACAGCAAAGCCAGTCAAAGCAGTTTTGAAGACCTACTAAAACCCGAAGATGATGGCTCCTTGTGGGGCTTTTTTATTACCGCTTTTCTTTTCGGGTTGGCAGCATTATTAACGCCATGCGTTTTCCCAATGATCCCCATGACAGTGGCTTTCTTTACAAACAGCAGTCAGTCGAGAGCACAAGCCATTACCAAAGCCAGTATTTACGGGGTCTCAATTATTGTAATCTATATTTTAATAGGCCTGCTTTTCACAAGCCTATTCGGGGTAGGCATTGCCAATGAACTGGCCACAGGCGCTATTCCAAACATTATATTCTTTGCCGTATTCGTCATTTTTGCACTTTCCTTTTTTGGGCTTTTCGAAATCGTATTGCCAAGTGGTTTTGTGAATAAAATGGATAAAAAGGCCAACAAGGGTGGAATGTTCGGCACTTTCTTTATGGCTTTTACTTTAGTGCTTGTGTCGTTTTCATGTACGGGACCAATCGTAGGAACAATCTTAATCGAATCTTTTCAAGGACAAGTAACCAAGCCCGTGGTGGGCATGCTGGGTTTTTCTTCAGCATTTGCAATTCCATTTACCCTGTTCGCAATTTTTCCTGGAATGCTGAAAAGCCTTCCAAAATCTGGTGGCTGGTTAAACTCAGTAAAAGTGGTTTTAGGCTTTATCGAATTGGCTTTAGGTTTCAAATTCCTAAGCGTAGCCGATCAGGCCTATCATTGGGGCTTGCTCGACCGTGAAATTTATATTGCCATTTGGTTGGTGATTGCAGTGCTTTTAGGCTTCTATTTGTTAGGGAAATTACGCTTGCCTCACGATGATGAAGTTCAAAAAACTTCGGTACCACGTTTGGTATTGGCCATCATCAGTTTTGTGTTTGCTGTGTATTTATTGCCTGGTATGTTTGGTGCACCACTCAAAGGCCTTTCTGGTTATTTGCCTCCACTTAGCACACATGATTTTGCGCTTAGGGAAATGATAAGAGAAGAGATTGACGCTGCACAAATTTCAGGTTCGGCCACTGAAACAGGTTTTCCGAGTAAAGTAAAATATTCAGACATACTGCATTTACCGCATGGCATCAGAGGCTTTTTTGATTACGAACAAGCTTTGGCTTATGCCAAGAAGGTAAAGAAACCTTTGTTCATTGACTTTACAGGTCACGGCTGCGTGAACTGTCGTAAAATGGAAGAATATGTTTGGTCAGATCCTGAAGTACTCAGAAGATTGAAAGAAGACTATGTGGTGGTGGCTCTTTATGTAGATGATAAAACAGAACTGCCGGAATCGGAATGGTACACTTCTGAGTTCGACAACAAAGTCAAAAAGACCATTGGAAAGCAGAATTTCGATTTTCAGATCACCCGATTTAATGGCAATGCTCAACCTTATTATGTGCTATTAGATAATAACGAAGCTCCATTGGTCAGGCCCAAAGCCTATGATGTTGAAGTGTCTAACTTTGTGGAGTTCTTAGACAAAGGCCTTGCTGAATTCGCTAAACGCTAAACATGTTCGTGGCAACTTTTCCAGCGTTGGTTTTGTTCACAGAACGCAATGAAAGAAGCCATGATTAAAGATACTTACCCCGTTGAAGGAATGCACTGCGCAGGCTGTGCTTCCACCGTTGAGAAAACCCTCAAGAACAGCAAAGGAGTAGAAGAAGCTTCGGTAAACTATGCTACCAATACGGTTAGCTTGGTCTACAACGAGGCCGAAGTTGACTTTAAGCTGCTCCAGAAATATGTAAAAGGAGCGGGCTATACTTTGCAGGCCAAAAAAGACAAAGCCTCAGTTGCCGCGTCACGCGAAGAAGGTCTAAAGAAAACGAAACGAGCATTGGCTTTGGCCATTACGCTTGGCGCTATTGTCATGGTGCTTTCCATGTTTGTAGGCGACTTTCCCTATAAAAATTGGGTTCTACTTGCCCTTTCTTTTCCTGTAGTCTTTATTTCTGGGTGGAGGTTTTTTACAAGTGCCTTCTCGCAAATTAAGCGAGGAGCCGTTAATATGGATACGCTCATTGCTTTTGGAACAGGATCGGCATTTCTATTCAGCATGTTCAACACCATTTTTCCAGAAATAATTAGAAACCAAGGTTTGCAGGTGCATGTGTATTATGAGTCGGCTGCGATAATAATTGCCTTTATTCTATTGGGTAAGTATTTGGAAGAAAAAGCCAAGTTTTCTACCTCAAAAGCCATTGAAAAGCTTTATGAGCTTCAGGTTAAAAAAGTAATAAAGATTGAAGATGGAGAACAACATGAAATTCTATTTGAAGAAGTTCAGCTAAACGATATTCTCTTGGTAAAAGCTGGAGAGAAAATTCCTGTAGACGGAAAAATTATATCTGGACGTGCAAGTTTAGACGAAGCCATGATTTCTGGCGAATCTGTTTTAGTTGAAAAATCAGAAGGTGATGAAGTAAAAGCAGGCACCATCAATACCGATGGAAGTCTACAAGTTAAAACCGAAAAGTTGGGTGGAGACACCACGTTGGGCAAAATCATTCAGATGGTTACTGAAGCCCAAGGCTCCAAAGCTCCCGCCCAACAACTGGCCGATAAAATTGCAAGTGTATTTGTGCCAATAGTGTTGGGCTTAGCCGCACTTACCTTCGTTATATGGTATTTTATTGGCCCCGACCCTGCACTTACTTACGCGTTTGTAAATACCTTTTCTGTACTCATAATTGCATGCCCTTGTGCACTTGGATTAGCCACACCTATGGCCATTATGGTTGGTATTGGCAAAGGAGCTAAAAACGGAATTCTTGTTAAAGATGCAGTGGCTTTAGAGAATGCTTCCAAAGTGACCAAGCTATTTGTAGATAAAACAGGCACTATATCGGAAGGAAAACTTTCGGTTACCGACTTCAAAACCTTCTTTACTGAAGAAAACAACCTTGAACTCTTAAGTGTGCTCAACGGAATGGAGGCGGCATCAAGTCACCCAATTGCAGGAGCAGTTACGGATTACCTAGAAGAAAATTATTTGCTTTTCCCTGTACAAATCAAAGACCTTAAAACAATTGCAGGGGTTGGTTTAGCCACTACCTTAGACCAACACAATTATAAAATTGTAGGAAAAAGCGGCTTAAAGGAAATTTCGCTTTCAGATGATATTAGTGATTTGATAAAAAGCTATGACAAGGAAGGTAGAACCCAAGTATTCTTTATTCGGGACGAAAAGCTTTTGGCGGTAATTGCTTTAAAAGATACTGTCCGTAAATCATCCGCAGCCTTAGTGGCTCAATTACAAGAACGCGGTATAGAAATCGAAATGCTTTCAGGCGACAACGAACAAATTTGTGCGAATGTAGCCCGCGAAACAGGAATCAAGAAGTATCAGGCTGGCCTATTGCCAGACGACAAGCACGCGATAGTTAAACAGGCCAAAACTGCGGGACACATTGTAGCTTTCGCTGGCGATGGCATTAATGATGCGCCCTCCATGGCCGAAGCCGATTTAGGAATTGCCATGAGCACCGGAGCCGATGTAGCATTAGAAAGCGCTTCTGTAACTTTACTAAATGGAGATATTTCTAAACTACATCAGTTAATTCTACTTTCCGAAAAAACCACAAAAACCATGAAGCAGAACTTGTTTTGGGCTTTTGCATACAACGTAATAGCCATTCCTTTGGCTGCAGGAGTACTTTTTCCTATCAATGGTTTTCTTCTAAATCCTATGATTGCTGGGGCGGCAATGGCCTTTTCTTCTGTTTCTGTTGTATTGAATAGTCTTAGACTTAGAGGTTCAAAAATATAGTCGAAAAAAAAGATTTATTAAAAGGCCACATTTTTAGTACTTTGCCGTTGAAAGGTAAAAACTAACGGAGAATGAAAAAAAACTTAGGACTTGCCAGTGTTGTGAGTTTAGTCGTTGTGGTAGTTCTATACTTCTATTTTAGCAAAAAAAGCACCCCCTCTATTGAAGAAAACATACCAATGAATGAGGTTGCTGAAATCTCAGAGCCACTTTATAAGTTTGGAATACCCTTAGATGAGTACCAAATGCTTGAAGGAAAAATAAAGCGAAATCAAACTATTGCAGACATCCTTCTCCCTTTTAATATCAGTAATCAAGATATTTTCAGCATCGATCGTCTTTCTAAAGATGTATTTAGCGTGCGTAATTTTGTTCCCAATCGTGACTACACCCTTTTTTATACCGAAGACTCAATTAAAAGAGCCGCCTACTTTGTTTACGAACCAAGCCCTTTAGAATATGTAGTTTATCAATTGAAGGATTCTATTTCTATTTATAAAGAAGAAAGAGAAGTTGAAACCATAGAAAAAACCATGTCGGGCAGAATTACCGTTTCACTCGATCATTCCATACGAGAAAAAGGAGGTTCAGCCGCATTGGTAAGTGCTGTGGCCGATGTTTTTGGTTGGCAAATAGACATGCGTTCTCTCCAAGTGGGAGATTGGTTTAAAGTGATTTATGAAGAAAGACAAGTGAATGGTGAACCCATTGGAATAGGCAAAGTTTTAGGGGCAGAGTTTAATCATATTCGAAATAACTATATGGCCTATGCCTACGACCAAGGAGACGGTTTCGATTATTATGACGACCTGGGTGAAAGCCTTCAAAGAGCATTCTTAAGGTATCCTGTTGAGTTTTCCCGAATTTCATCACGCTATAATAAAAATCGTCTTCATCCGGTACTGAATACCCGAAGAGCTCATTTAGGAACTGATTTTGCCGCTGCAAAAGGAACCCCAATTAAAGCTGCTGCCGATGGAGTTATTATTGCCCGAGGTTATACTGGAGGAAATGGAAATTATGTGAAAATTAGACATAACGGCACTTATACTACAGGCTATTTACACATGTCTAAATTTGGCAATTACAAAAATGGTCAAAAAGTAAAAAAGGGTGATATAATTGGCTACGTAGGTAGCACCGGCTTAGCCACTGGCAACCACCTTTGTTTCAGGTTTTGGAAAAGAGGAGAGCAAGTTGATTTCTTGAGAGAAGATTTACCTGCTGAAAAACCACTTTCTGCAGAACACATTATAAAGTTTGAAGCCATGAAGGAATTGATGGATAAAAAGCTAAACGATATTCCCATGGATTGGGTGGAAGATGTTATTACTGCTAGTAATAGATAAATGAAATTGAATTTATATTTTTAAGCAGGCTAATCCCTGCTTTTTTTATGTCAATCAAAATTGCAAACCGGTCTCTAGTTATTGCCTTATTGCTGTGCAGTTCATTCATTCTCCATGCGCAAAAAGTGGGCTTGGTTTTGAGCGGAGGAGCAGCCAAAGGTATTGCCCATATTGGGGTAATGAAGGCCCTAGAAGAGAATAATATCCCGATAGATTATGTAGTAGGCACCTCTATGGGAGCAGTAGTCGGGTCGCTATATGCTGCAGGTTTTAGCCCAGAAGAAATCGAGATAATTGTTACTAATCCCAACTTTGAGAATTGGATCAACGGAGTATCATCAGAACGCTATCAATACAACTATACCAAATCTCAAGACGATGCCTCATGGCTAACCGTTGATCTTCTTTTAGATAAAAACCTTAAGGCTTCCATTAGCACTCCTTTGGCCAATGATATCATTATCAATTTTCTTTTGAACGAATATTTAGGTCAGGCGGCAAAAGCAGCCGATTATAATTTCGATAATTTATTTGTTCCATTTAAAGCTGTAGCTGCCGACATTTTTTCTGAAAAAGTAGTGAGACTAGACACGGGCTCGTTAATGCAAGCTACGCGTTCATCCATGGCAGTTCCATTCTTCTACCGGCCAATCAAATTTCAGAACCAATATATTTTTGATGGTGGTGTTTACGACAACTTTCCTGTAGACATAATGAAAGATGAGTTTAAGCCCGAAGTAACAATCGGGTCAAACGTAGCTACTAAAAAAGCCGAATCTTATCCGTTTGACGCTGATGAAGAAATTTTGACGGACGCTCTTCTTTTTCTCTTCCTCAACAAGTCTGACCCTTCTCAGCTAGACAGCACGGATATTTACATTGAACCAGAAATGAAGTCTTATACGGCCATGTCGTTCGATAAAGTTCCGGAATTAATTCAAGCAGGCTACGATGTAACCATGAGCCAAATGGAAAGTATAAAGCAGAAAATTTCGCGTAGAGTTGATAAAAATGAGGTGGAATCAAATCGAACCAAATTCAGAAAAAAGTTTGAAGAATATGAATTTGGAGCCATTCGGTTATTTGGTTTTATGCCAAAACAGGAATTATTGATTAACTCATTAGTTTCTTTTAAAGATGGCCCTTTAAGCTTGCTAGAAATCAGACAAGCCTACTTTAAGCTGCTTTCCGAACCTTACTTCAGAAATATCTATATCAACTTTGACTACGATTACGAAAAGGAATTTTATGTATTGGAATTTTATTTAAAACCAACTGCAAGAAATGGCCTATCTGTCGATTTTGGAGGAAATCTTTCCACGAGAAGCGTGAGTACCCTACACTTCGGTTTGACGCTTAATTCTTTTAATCGATTCTTAAATTCGTATAAGCTTAAAATTTCAACTGGTAAATTTTATGAGTCGGTTTATTTGGGTTCGCGTTTTAATCTTAACCCTAGAACAAGGTTATTTTTAGAACCTTCCTTTTTACTAAACCAATGGGATTACTTGAATACAGATGATTTTTTCAATGAAAAAGCCAATCCAACTATTTTGAATAGAATCGACAGAAAGTTTGGTGCTATCGTAGGTTTAGGATCTGGTCAACGCAGTGTATTTACAGCCGAAGCCGCCTATGTTAGAAACTCTGATAACTTTAGCAACATGGCTAATATTTCAGTTGAAGAAAGCTTAGACCACACCAGGTATGAGGCCTTTAAAGGCAAACTGAGCTACGAAAGAAACAGCCTGAACGCCAAACAATTTGCCACTTCAGGAGTGAGGTTTTACACCTCTGCCAACATGTTGGTAGGGCACCTTTCCTATACCCCAGGAAGCACTTCTGTTTTATTCAGACCCAATGTGACTACCACCTATACAGAATCAAAAAATTGGCTGGCACTTGAACTATATTTTGAAGAGTATAAGAAGATGTCTGAGAATTATAGCTTTGGATGGAAGTTTGAGTCAATTTTCAGTAGCCAACCCAATTTCATAAACTATCAGTCTAGTCTGATTTATACCACCCAGTTTAACCCCATGTTCGATTCAGAAACCTATTTTCTTCCAAACTATAGAGCATATAGCTATGTAGGGGCAGGAATGGTACACTCCGTTCGTTTGGCCAATAATCTGTTTTTTAGAGGAGAGGTTTATGGTTTCAGCGCCTATAATAGACCACAGCAAATAGCAGGACAAAAGGCACAAGACAAAAGAGGTTTTGACAATGTTCGTTTGTTAGGAATGGCTGGCCTAATCTACAATTCGGTTTTAGGCCCTCTCACTTTTCGAGTGAATTATTTAGAAAACCCCACTTCAAATTTAGGGTTGTCGCTCTCATTCGGGTATATGATTTTCAACCAAAGATCAATTGAATAGAAAAAGGCTATTTGCTTCCTTTAAATATTCATTTACTTGTTATAATTGGTTATTATTGAGTCCCAATTAACATGTGTGTTTCCACTTTTATGAGAATTGTCTTTTGTACGCTTCTTTGGGTATTGTGTTTTTCTACAACCTATTCCCAAACCACAGTTCAGTGGGCTTCTCGTGTGATTGATTATTCCTCCGAAATTTCAGAATTACAAGGCTCAGCCAAGCAAGTGCTGGGCAAACCCAATGTACTTCCTGCTGGCGGTGATAATCCAAGTGCTTGGTCTCCCTTTAATCCTAATACTGTTGAGTTTGTAAAGGTGCAATTCGATCTAGAAATGCCCATTGAGCAAATTGCCATTGGTGAAACCTTTAATCCAGGAGCCATTAGAGAAGTATTTTTGTACGATGATGATGACAATGAGTATTCTGTATTTAAGCAAGCCCCAGGGCCAGTAAGTGAACTGCACAGAATGTTCAGAATATTTTTGGATAAAACCCCTTACAATGTAAAAGCGGTAAAAGTTGTAATAGACGGAAAATCTGTTGATGGCTTTACTGCCATTGACTGTATTGGTGTTTCTAACTCTCAAGAACCTATAGAGGCAAAAATCAACTTAATGCCCAATATCAATACCAAATTGATGGTGTATAGACTTAATGATTTGGTAAACAGTACCAATAGAGAGATAAAACCCCTGATGACCAAAGACAAGAAAACACTCTATTTCAGCAGAAGGGGGCATCCAGAAAATGTAGGCGGTGAGGAAGACTTAGAAGATATCTGGTATTCCGATTTTGACTCAACCACCCTAGATTGGGGGCAGGCAAAAAATATCGGAGATGTACTCAACAATCCCGACCCAAACTTTATAAGCTCATTCCTTCAAGAAGATGAAGAGTTGATTATTCTAGGAAACCAGTACTTACCTGGCGGAATGAAATATGGTATTTCAAAAAGTCAGAGGATATCCAAAACTGAGTGGACCAAACCAAACAACCTTAAGATTTTTAACGACATCAATGTTCATAGAAATGTAAATTTTTGGCTCACACCCGATAGTGAAATTTTACTTATTTCTGAAGAAGGAAGGGGCACAGAAGGAGGAAGAGATTTATATGTAAGCTTTTTGCAGAAGGATGGTTTATGGACAGAACCATTACATATGGGGCCTGTAATCAACTCTGCTGGCGAAGAAGAAGGCCAATTCCTAATGCCTGATAAGAAAACCATGTTCTTCACTTCTGAAGGACATAGTGGTTATGGTAAGAAAGATATTTTTGTTACCAGACGCCTTGATAATTCATGGACTAGCTGGACGGAGCCAGAAAACCTAGGCCCCGTGATTAACACTGAGGTGGATGACATGTTCCTTTTCATTCCACACGATGGCTCTTTTGCTTATTTCTGTAGAGAGGTAGAAGGCAATGACTTAGATATTCATTCCTTAACTTTACCGTTAGTAACTCGTCAGTTACGATTGGTAACCTTGTGTGGTACCATAGCAGACCCCGAAACAGGCAACCCATTGGATGCGGAGGTAGTTTTCTCTAGGCTAAGAGATGGTGTTGAAGTAGGCCGAGTAAGAACCGATGCTGCCGGAAACTACTGCATTGAATTACCTGCCGATGAAATCTATAGTTATAGAGCCGAAATACCAGGCTTCATTCCTGTAGGCGCCACTATTGACCTTCTTGATATTTCTGAAATCAATGTGTATGCCGTAACGCTTGATAAACTAGATCTGGATAGTGCCGATTTAGCAACAGGAGAACCTATTAGTGTGCCTAATGATATTATGAAGGCGGTAGCAATTGACTTGAGCTTACCTCAAATTAAGAGAGATACATTTGAGCTATTAAATGCACAGCGTAAAGAATTAGGACAAGAACCATTGGAATCTAATGCTTTGGTGAGTGGTGTACAAGCTCCAATCATAAACGTAAATGCACAAGTGGTAAAAGCAGCCCCTGGCGCTTCGTTTATTATCCGAAATGTATTCTTCGATTTCGATAAAGATCTACTTAAACCGAGGTCGTGGACGGAAATTCGGAACCTTGCCCAGTTTATGAATGACTACCCAACAGCGATTGTTGAACTGGCTGGCCATACCGATAATTATGGCACCTTAGAGTATAATATCGACTTATCTAGAAGAAGAGTGGAAGCTGTCAAAAAAGCACTTGCTACCTTGGGCATTAAAGAAGACAGACTTCAGTTTGTATGGCACGGAGAAAGTGAACCAATCACTACCAATAGAACTGTAATGGGTAGAGCCATCAACCGAAGGGTTGAGTTCACCATTATAAGTATGTAGAGAGGAAACCTATTTGGTTTGACTAATCTTATTCTCACGAACGTGAGAAATGTAATTCTTCAAGGCGTTTTCTTTCACCTCTTTGGTTAAGCCTTCACTATAAAGGATTTCGTTTACTAATAACTGCATAAGTTGTTTTATTCTAACTGAAGGGTAAAGCTCATGAGACGCTTCAGCATATTCTAACGAAAGAATCAATTCAGTGTTTTTAAAATTTTCGATAGCCTTATTATACAACTGCAAACCTGCTAGTTCTCTTAAACCTATACGATTATTAATTGAAGAAGCTTGCTCACTACTTCTATACGAAGCCACGGCTGCCATTGATTGATTGATCATGGATCGCTCACTATAGCCACTAAGCGCATTTTCTATATCTTGCTTGTTCGCAATAAAGCCTCTTGAACCTAGGGTAGATTCAAAAATAAATTTCGATTCACCATTCTCAACCAACAAATAAACATGGTCTGAAAGCTCAATGGCAGTAAAATCAAAATTGAAATGAAAAAGTACAAGTGAGTACAGAATCGTGCCAGATAAGCAACCGTAATTTCCAGTAGAAAGAGTTTCAGAAAAATCAGAGAAAAGGCTATATCTGCGAAGTACTTTTCTATTTGTTTTCAGGAATACTTTGCGCAAAAAAACATCGTCATCTGACTCTTTTTCTCTTATAACCTCTAGGCTTTCAATAAGCTGACTAAGGTTTTTATACGCATCTTCTCTTTGTTCTGGCTCAATATCGGCAAGAAATAGATCTGCTTTACTTAGCGTCTGGGCTAAAACATTTTGCTGAATAGGAGCTTGAGCATACAGGTTGACATGGAGAAACCCCAATACTATTATCAACCATATATACCTTCTTTTTCTCATTATCTAGGCGCAAAGTTATCAATCTATAAAACAATTGTTAACATTAAGGTAACATTAACATAACATAAAAGCAAATTACGTAACATATAATTTATGTCTGGTTAATTTTCAATGATTAGCTTAGCTATAAGATCAATGCTCTGTTCCTGTAAATAGGGTTGCGGATTCCACTTAAATTCCACTTATTCGGGCTTTCAGCAAAACTCATTCACTTATGGCGAAGGCTCCTGTTAAACTTGTAAAAAGCATAAGATCATATCGTCAAATCCACAAAACACTCGGTTTGTTCATCGTGGTCTTTTTAATTATAAGTTCAATTACGGGCCTTATTTTAGGCTGGAAAAAGAATATTGATATTCTACAACCCCCTACTCAAACAGGAGAAACTCTAGACATTTCAGGATGGCAGCCTGTTCACCGTTTAGCTGAAGTCTCCATTCAGGCGGTAGACAGTTTAGGATTGAACGCCTCAAATTTTGACAGAATTGAATACAGACCTACCAAAGGAATTGCGAAAGTAATTTTTGACACTGGAAGCTGGGAAGTTCAAGTAGATGCCACAACACTAGAAGTTTATTCTGTAGCCAAAAGAAACTCTGATTGGATCGAGCAAATTCATGACGGCAGCATAATTTCTGAATTATTTAAGCTCATTTCTATGAATGTTCTGGGAATTGGTTTATTAATCCTATCCGTTTCAGGCATATGGTTATGGTATGGCCCTAGAAAGATTCGACAGTTAAAATCATAAGCTTCAAGATTATTTAACCTTCATTTTCATAACATCAAAGCTACTTCTTAGTTAATTATTTACTTTTGTAGTATAAAAAACTAAGGTTGTATGAAACGCTTTTTTAAAATTCTTCTAGGAATATTTCTAGTCATCTTTTTGTTGTTGCTTCTCATTCCTGTATTTTTCAAAGATAAAATCCGGGATAAAATTGTTTCTGAATTCGACAAAAACACCGAAGCCACTTTATTCTTTGATGTTGATAAATTTGGGCTCTCGCTGATTAAAAATTTTCCTGATTTCACAGTAAGCTTAGGCGATTTTGGCATTATTGGCAAAGGCGTTTTTGAAGGCGATACTTTGGCAAGCGTAGAAAATCTAGAGGCACAAATCAACTTAAAAGAAGTGCTTTTTGGCGATGCCATTACCATCAAAGGAGTAAACCTGGAAACTCCAGACATTACCATCATCGTTTTAGAAGATGGAACAGCCAACTACGATATAATGAAAGCTTCTGCTGAAGTAAGCGAAACAGCAGAAACAGAGTCTGAGGGTTCAATGAGCTTCGGAATCAATAGCTTTTCAATTTCAAATGGTGCGTTTATTTACTTCGACCAGTCGACACAAGTTTTTACGCAACTCAACGGAATTAACATTTCTGGTAAAGGCGATTTTGCTGAAGATATTTTTGATTTGATTTCTGAAGGAAAAGTAGATGAGGCCACATTTACCTATGATGGAACAGAGTATGTAACCAACAAGTCTATCACAATGGACTTAGTTATGAGCATGGATTTACCAAACATGAAGTTCACGTTTAAAGAGAATGAGTTTTTAATTAACGAATTTCCTTTGGCCGCCAATGGTTCATTTACCATGTTCGATGATGCTTACGGAATGGATCTTTCATTCAGTTCTCCTTCATCAGAATTCAAAAAAATATTCTCCCTAATTCCGGGAGCATACACTGAAAGTTTTGACGATGTAAAAGCCGCAGGAAATGTGTCGTTCAGTGGAATGGTAAAGGGCAGGTATTCAGAAACAGAAATGCCAGCTTTCAATCTCACTCTTAACATTGATGACGCCTCTGTTCAGTACCCTGATTTACCCGAGGCAATTAACAACATCCAACTTGCTTTAAATGTAGATAACCCCGATGGAGTAATAGAAAATACGGTTATCGACTTAAAGAAAATGCATGTTGATTTTGGGAAAAACCCCTTTGATGCAAGACTGAAAGTGGCCAATCTTAAAGACTACCCTATCGATGCGGACATGAAAGGAACTTTAAATCTTAAAGACCTCAATAGTATGCTACCGATTGAAGGGCTGATCTTAGATGGAATTTTGACCTTAAATGCAAAAGCCAACGGTAAATATGATAGCATACAATCTATTATTCCTACGCTAGATATTACTATGAACTTGAAAGACGGTTTAATCCAATCTACCGAGTTCCCTATTCCACTAGAGAAAATCAATGTGATGGCAGAAGTTCTTAACTCAACGGGTAAAATGAATGACACCAAAATCAATGTTTCTAATATGGACTTTATGATGGATGGTCAGCCGTTTCAGGCCAAATTGATGCTACAAAACCCAGACAATTTTGAATGGGATGCTACCGCGAAAGGAACAATCGACCTTGAGAAAATCTTCAAAATTTACCCAATGGAAGGGGTTCAGGCATCTGGAATTATTACTGCCGATTTAAGCTCAAAAGGCCGCATGAGTGATATAGAGAACGAGCGTTATCAGAACTTAGATACCAAAGGAGCTTTGAACGTGAAGAACCTAGTGTATGCCGATGAAGCCATGGGCAAAACATTCAAAGTAGTTTCTGCCAATACCACTTTCGATAAAAGCAGCATTAACCTAAACGAGCTAAGCGGCTCGGCTGGTGAAACTAACTTTAGCGCCACAGGTAAAATTGAAAATTACTTGGGCTTTGCCTTAAATGAAGGAAAGCTTAAAGGAAATCTGAATGCTACAGCCGATGTACTTAATGTAAACGAATGGATGACCGAATCAGAAGATGAGGCGGTTGACGAAAATGGCGAGCCAATGGAAGTAGTTAGAATTCCAGAAAACGTGGAGTTCAACATGAACGCTTCAGTAAATAAAGTGATGTACAATAAGCTTGAGCTTAAAGAGGTAAAAAGTGGTTTGGTAGTAAAGGATGGAAAAGTAGCCCTTGACAACGCCAATATGAAAACCCTCAACGGTACCGTAGGTTTACAAGGCTCTTATGACAGTAAGCCAGAAAAACCTCTCTTTGCATTTGGGTTCAAAGTAAAGGAGATTTCAATCCCACAATCGTTTCAGAGCATTGAGATGATCCAGAAATTAGCCCCTATAGCAGAAAGAACGCAAGGACTTTTATCTACTGATTTTTCAATGGCAGGAGCCTTGGGCGCAGACATGATGCCTGATTATAGCACCCTGACTGGTAGCGGTGTATTGCAATTATTACAGGCAAGTTTAGATCAAGACTCAAAAATCGTTACAGGCTTAACTTCACTTACCAAACTTCAAAAGCTTTCTGCCACCACTCTAGATAAAGTGAAAATGTCGGCTGAAATTAAAGAAGGAAGGTTATTTGTAAAACCCTTTGATGTGAAGCTTGGCGATTATAAAACCACAATTGCAGGCAGCACAGGAATTGATGGGTCAATTGATTATACGCTGGCTATGGACGTTCAAGCCGGACAAATAGGCACTCAACTCAATAGTTTGGTTTCTCAAATCACAGGTAGCTCAGCCGCCACTAGCAGTACTGTAAGGTTGAATATTGGCATGAGTGGAACATATGCTAAACCAGAATTTGGGCTTAGAAGTGTTGGAAGTGGAGATGGCACAGACGTAAAGAGTGCGGTCACAGCTTCGGTAAAAGCCAAAGTGGACGAAAAGAAAGAAGAGGCAAAACAAGAAGTAGAAGCCATGGTAGAGCAGGCTAAAGATTCTGCTAGCCTAGTATTAGATGCCAAGAAAACAGAATTAAAATCTAAGGCTGATTCCTTATTGAAAGCTCAAAAAGATAGTGTTGCTTTAAAACTAGCTGGCAAACTCGGAGTTAAACCAGACACGACAGATCAGAAGCTTGAAGAAGCAAAGAAAAAAGCTGAAAGTGTTTTAAAAGGTTTACTGAAAAAGAAAAAAGGGAATGGAGGCAACGAAGAATAATTTCTGAACCAGACCTGTAACATTTTAGTCCATTCTATCATCTTAACAATAAGTCGCTTGAGTTACGAGCGACTTATTGTTTTAGATACACAAAATTAACAATCTGATAAACAGAAGATTAAGTTAAACATGTTAGAATTGTTTAGAATTGCACTCAAATGAAAGCGTATCCCCACATCGACTTAGGCACTGGATATATTCAGGTTTCGAGATTGCCTTTTGATCAGGCTTTGAGACTTAGGGAATGGTTGCCACAAACAAGTTTTGTTAGGCTTAATTTGCCCGATCAAGTTTTAGAGGACTGCATTCAGTATTCAGAATATGAATATTGGTTCGATTTTCAATATTCAGGAATGAACGAGTTAGAATTTGAAATATAAAATTTGAGTGAGAAGAGAAAGAAGTTACGCCTAAGCCTAGGCATTGGCTCTATTTTTTCCAGCCTTTAGCCGCTAACTCTTCTACGCTGTCTTCTACTTTTTTACGCATTTGTGTTTTGTACGCCTTCAGGTTTTCAGCCACCTTTTCGTTAAAAGTACCCACAATTTGAGCTGCCAGAATTCCTGCATTTTTTGCTCCATCTAACGCTACTGTAGCTACAGGCACTCCTCCTGGCATCTGTAAAATAGAAAGCACTGAATCCCAACCATCAATAGAGTTACTAGATTTTACAGGCACACCAATTACAGGCAAAGTAGTTAATGAAGCCACCATACCCGGCAAATGCGCTGCCCCACCAGCACCAGCAATAATTACTTTAATACCATTTTCAATGGCTTTTTCAGCATAGTCAACCATTCTATGTGGTGTGCGATGTGCAGAAACTATGGTTACCTCGAAAGGCACACCCAACTCTTCTAAAACAGAAGCCGCATCAGACATTACACGTAAATCCGACTGACTACCCATGATGATTCCCACTAATGCCTTGCTCATGCTTTTATCTTTAATTCTGCTTTTACGAAATTAACTTTTTCATTCAAATCTTCTATGCTACTTGCGGTAACTGTAGCATGCCCCATTTTGCGGTGAGGTTTAGTAATTCTTTTTCCATAAAGGTGTACATGGATACCTTCTTGGCTTAGTACGTTTTCCATTCCCTCATACTTTGCAGGCCCTTCAAAGCCAGCCTCACCTAAAAGGTTTACCATTGCTGCGGGCTGTACAATTTTGGTGCTACCCAAAGGCAAATTTAAAATGGCTCTTAGGTGTTGTTCAAATTGAGAAGTCTCGTTGCCTTCAATAGTTTGATGACCGCTATTGTGAGTTCGTGGGGCTATTTCATTCACCAATATCTCTCCCTCTTTTGTCAAAAACATTTCAATGGCCAGCAGACCTACCATGTTCAGTTTACTGATTAATGTTTTGGCAATTTCTTGTGCTTTGTTTTCAATACTCTGGCTCACAATGGCCGGTGAAAACAAATATTCAACAAGGTTCAATTCTGGGTGAAAAACCATTTCAACGGTTGGAAAACAGGTTATTTCACCCTTTTCATTCCTAGCAGCGATCACCGCTATTTCCTTTTCGAAAGGAATAAGCTTTTCAACAAAACCGGGGGCATCAAAAGCTTTCTCTAATGCCTCTTCGGTACGAATAACTTGCACTCCTCGGCCATCGTAACCACCAGTGGCCAGTTTGTTTACAAAAGGAAGGAAGTCTGTGTGTTTTGCGACATCGGCTTTAGATTGAGTTTCAATAAAGTCGGCTGTAGGTATTCCGTTTTCTTTGTAAAACCTTTTCTGAAGTGTCTTGTTTTGAATCAACTCAATTGCCTCAGGCTGTGGAAACACCTTTTTACCCTCTTTGGCCAGTTGCTTCAAAGCTTCGGTATTTACATTTTCAATCTCGATGGTAATTACATCTTTGTCTTTCCCAAAACTGTAAACCGTATCAAAATCAGTGAGTTTTCCGTGTGTAAACGAAGTGGCAATTTCTTTACAAGGCGCGTTTGCGTCTGGGTCTAATACGTGTACATTAAAGTTGAAATCTATGGCTGACTGAATCATCATTCGACCCAACTGACCTCCTCCTAAAACTCCTATTTTGAAATTAGAATCAAATACCGACATGCTTGCTTTTAATGGAATGCGGGCAAATTTAATCAATAATTTCTATTCCCATTTTTTGCATGAGCTTAGTTGCGTTAAAGCTTTTGCAAAGGCCTGGAGTAAGTGTATAATCAAATATGATATCGTCATTTTGAATTACACTATTAAAGCTGTAATTCTTAATGCCTTGAAGCTCTGTAGTTATTTTACCAAGCGTTAAATCATGTGTGGAAACAAAGCCAAAGGCGTATGATTTATTCAATTGCCTGATTAAAGCGATAGCTCCAGTATGTCGGTCTTCTGAATTGGTCCCTTTCAAAACCTCATCAATCATAAATAGTGTAGGAGTTTCTGTGTTGATAGAACCCAGAAGCTGCTTCAATCTTTTCAATTCAGCATAAAAAGAAGAAACGCTTTCTTCCAAATCATCCTGAGTACGCATGCTGGTAAACACCTGAAGTTTAGAAATATTCATGGACTCGGCACAAACTGGCGCGCCCATTAGTGCCATAATTGAATTCACACCCACAGTTCTTAAAAATGTACTTTTCCCACTCATATTCGAACCCGTAATTAAACAGATTCCACCCTTTCCAGAGAAATCAAAATCATTGCTTACCCTCTTTTTAGCGTTTAGCATGGGGTGACCCATTTGAGTGGCTCTAATCACAAATGGTTCTGTTTCAATGGTAGGAAAAACAGCAGTTGGGTTTGAAAAGTAGTATGCACCAAGGCTATTCACGGCTTCAATTTCACCAATGGCCTCGAACCAAGATTGGATATCTTCTTTTGTTTTCTCTCTCCATTTTTCTGCCTGGATCAACCAAAAGATATCTAAAGTAAAGAGCGTATTGAATATCTGATACATCATGTTAGCCCGATTGTGCAGGTTATCTAAAATAAACTGGAGCTGGTTTATTACTACCGAAGCATCTTTACCATCGGTTTGAAGTTTCGCCTTCAATTGCTTCATTAAAGGCGATGTCAGTTCTTGTTTTTCAATCCAAGCAATTTGGGCTTCGTAGGCCTTCAATATTTTATTACTGAAAATGGTTTTCTGAAATACATCTCCCGCATATTTAAATACTGTGGCTAAAACACCAATATTGATGAAAACCGCTAAAACAGGAAGTCCGATTGGGGCAACGCCTATCGAAGAAAGTACAATACAAGTGACAGATAGCAGTGGAAAAATAAAAATTGCAAGTCGGTAAAACGCTTTTGTTAACAGAACATTAGGCTCTTTTATCCAAGAAAGTAACGGCTCAATGTTTGCCTTTTCTTCATTAAATGCTCTTCCGCTTGCCTGAATATTTTGTCTCCAGTCTACTAATGGTGCTACTTCTTTAGCGGCCTCTTGTCTCAGAAGTATTTCATCTTTATTGGCAGGTGTGCTAAGCCAATTTGCCATAGTTACTCTACCGAAAGCAGTCGATGCACGATTGATTAATTGAAAAAGTGAATGCCTGCCAAAAACATCTAAGTCAATATGGTATTCATGAAGTGGATTAATAAACTCAGCTCCATCATCTAAGGTCGCAAGTTTCATTTCTAACCTTTGAAGTTCTTCCTCATTCACTTTAAACAGAGCTTCGGTAAAATCTAGTTGTTTCTTTACTGCGAGATGCTTTTTCAGCAAATAGAAAAACAGCAGAATAAAAACCACAATGGTTGCTGTTATACCTTGCGTAATTTTAGCATTTGCAAACAAGGTGATTAGAATGATTGCTCCAAAGAAAGAAGATACCCTCAGCCATGCCAGTGAAAGTGATCGTTTCTTTAGTTTATCCAGACTAAGCCTAAACTGCTCTGCCCTCTCGTTAAAAATTTTTTCCATTTTGTTAATTAGCGGTTTAAATGCGGCTTTGGATAAAATAATGGGAATAAAAAACCAATCTTACCATTCAGGCGTATTTATGTTCAAACATAGACACCACAGTTTACACTTCTACAAAAAACATCAATTAATTAGTATGCAAACACGTGAATTCATTGGAATTTGTTTTTTCTTTTTATCTTCAACGCTGCTGAAATCTTAAAGAGTGTCGTTAAACGAAAATCAACTTCTTGCTGCATTTGCCAATGGCGATAGACGTGCTTTTGAGCATCTATTTAAAGAGCATTACAATGGTGCTTGTAGGTATGTATTTAGAATTCTTCGTGATGAAGACACCTGCGAAGAAATTGTACAGAGTACTTTCGTAAACCTATGGGAAAAACGAGAGATGCTTAAAGAAGACATCAACTTCAAATCATACTTGTTTAGAGCCGCTTATAACACTGCCCTTAATTATATTAAGCATGAAAAGGTGGTCAATAAATATGTAAATAATAAGCAAGATTCTATAGAAATCAGCATCCAAAGTTATGTAAGTCATCAGCCTGATTTTGAACTACAAAAAAGAATCGATGACGCAATTGAGGGCTTACCACCTCAATGTCAAAAAGTATTTAGAATGAGTAGAGAGGAAGGCTTAAAATACCATGAAATTGCAGAAGAACTACATATATCAAAAAAGACTGTTGAGGTACATATGGGGAAAGCACTTAAGTTATTAAGAACCCAACTTCAAGATTATCTGGTTTTTTTTCTGCCTGTTGTAGTTTTGTTATAGGGGAATAAATTGTCAGGGTTGTTACATTAACTGACAGAAAGAAGGAAATGATGGAAGAGTTAGTGGCCAAATACTTGGCCAATGAACTAAACACTAGCGAACGAGCCGATTTTGAATCGCAATTGATTCAAGATGAAAAGCTTAGACTCGATTTAGAGGCCTATGCTAAAGTGCTTGATTTAACAAGCAATGAGGATAACACAATCTTCAATGCGGATACCGCATGGAATAAAGTAAACGAACGCACAAAAGAGACTAAGGTTGTAAAAATTCAAAGGACTAACTTTAGTTTCTTAAAAGTTGCCGCCACTTTGTTGGTACTCGCTGTTGCTGGTTATTTCATTTATAACTCTACCCTGAACCAAGAAGCTGAAGGTACAGAATTAGCCTCAGTACCCCATGGAATCAAAGAATTTACATTGCCTGATGGGTCATTAGTAAAATTAAACGCTAATGCTAAACTTACCCTTTCAAAGAGTTTTGGAGACAGCAATCGCAATGTGATTTTAAGCGGAGAGGCAAATTTTGACATTGTTCGAGATGAAAAAAAACCCTTTATAATAGAAGCAGGAAACAGTACAGTAAAAGTTTTAGGCACTAGTTTCAATTTAACAACCGATGCTGAAGATGGTGTAGAGTTGGATGTTACTGAAGGCTTGGTGGAATTTTCTTCAACAATTACAGGAGCCAAAGAACAAGTAGCCAAAGGACAAAGTGCCAAACTTGATAAAACAGGAAAAGTACTACAGAAGAAGGAAATGAAAGACACTAACTTTAGCGGTTGGTGGACAAGAAAACTTGAATACGATGACACTCCTTTAAGTGAAGTATTCAAAGATTTAGAAGACACTTACTGGGTAGAAGTTGACTATAATGAAGCCATTGGCGCTTGCCCTCTAACTTCAACTTTTCAAGGAGCTACTATTGAAGACGTAATTAAGACTATTGTAGCCACTTTCCCAGAAGTAAAGCTCGTTTCCTTTAAAGAAAATCAAATAAAATTAGACGGAAAGGCCTGCTATCATTAAATTGTTGCATGCTCAGGGGATTTTTGGTTTCCATATACGCATTTTGGTGTATTAATGCACAAGCTCAAGACAAGTCTAATTCTATTTTAGACTTTCAATACGTTGTTGAATTTGACAACGTAACGCTTAGTGCGGCTTTACGTCAATTGAACCGTCAGACGCAAATCAATTTTTCGTACAATACTATGATCATTCCGAAAATGGATAAATTTTCGGTGACGTATGATAGTGTATCCTTACGGTCGATTTTAGATGACATTCTATCAAAAGCCAATCTATATTACAGAGAGGTCAACGGAACGGTAGTAATCCTTAAACAGCCCTCCACAGACCGAACAATAAAGGGGCAGGTACTTGATGCCGAAACACAAGCTCCCCTTCCCTATGCCAACGTATTTATCGATAATAGCACCTTTGGAGTTCCCACAAATAGAGAAGGCTATTTTGAAATTCGTAATATCCCCTATATAGCCTTTAACCTAGTAGTTTCCTACGTGGGTTATCAAGCCAAGACAATTCCTTTCAACTATTCGCAACCCTTAGAAAACAATCGGTTTATTATTGAAATGAATGTTGACGAAGTAGCTTTAGAGCCTGTTGAAGTCTCGGCCAACAAGACCAGAAAGCAGCGAAAAAGTGATCGGAGACTCTTGAAAAGGTTTGAAGAAGACTTTTTAGGAAGAGATAACAATGCTAAAGATTGTAGAATTGTGAATCCTGAAGTGCTTGATTTCTTTATACTGGATTCATTAAATAACTATGAGGTAACAGCTAACGACAAACTATATATAGAGAATTACGCCTTAGGCTATTCTATTAGCTATATGCTGGAGGAATTTACTTTTATAAATGGCACTAAAACTTATATTGGAAAAGCTCAGTTTACAGAGCTTGAACCAAAATCTAGAAAGCAAAATAGTAAATGGGAAGCAGCTAGAGAAAAGGCCTATTTGGGGTCTGTAAATCATTTTTTGAATTCATTAATAGAAGGCAGAGTTGCAGAAGAAGGGTTTTTAGTAAATACGGTTCAGTTCGACTCGGTAACTTCAGAATACAGCACACCTTTGAACCCTGCCAAAATTTCAGAAATCATAAAACTTGAGCCAGCTGAAAAAGAGCTAGAGTATAAGTTGATAACCTCTTCTGACATAGAAATTACCTACACAAAAGATTATGAAGATGAAGAATATAAAAAGCTTTTCAGAAGTAAATCCAAAAGTGGAAACTATAAATACACTGACCAGAAGTCAAGGTCTACCATTTCATTAAGCAATGATCAAAGCCTAACAAGTTACCAAGTAGTAGGCATGGACATCAGTGATGTACCGCTGTTTCAAAAGTCAGTAATTCTGTTTCAAGAAAAACAACCATTAATTGCCTACCCCGGCTATTTTAGTAGTAAGCGAGCTGCCCTGTACCTCGGCTGGTGGACATGGGGTGGTTTTTCGGTAAAGCTACCGTTAAACTTTAGGCCAAAAGAATCAGACCAATAATCTTGGCAGTTACGTTTAAGAGAAAATATTATAGGTAATAAATGCCGATATATAAGCCACTGCTGTCATATATACCGTTTGAATTATTGGCCATTTCCACCCTTTAGTTTCTCTATACACTATAGCCAAAGTACTCATACATTGCATAGCAAAGGCATAGAAAACCATTAAAGAAAATGCAACGGCAGGGGTATACATGGGGCCGCCAGTTTCAGGGTTTTTCTCTTCTCTCAACCTTTCCCTAATCGTTACTTCATCGTCATCGCTGGCACCAATACTATATATCGTAGACATGGTACCTACAAAAACTTCTCGCGCTGCAAATGACGTGATAAGGGCAATTCCTATTTTCCAATCATAACCAAGCGGACGAATTGCAGGCTCTATAATTTTACCAAACGAGCCAGCTACAGAATGTTCGAGTTTATAAGAGCTTAGTGCTACTTCATACTCTTCTTGAGAAGCGTTTTCTCCTACCTGCTGCCTAACGTTTTCTTCCGCATTTCGGAAATTATCGTTGAAACCATAAGATGCCAACACCCATAATACAATAGAAATAGCGATGATTATTTTTCCAGCCTCAAGCACAAAAGTTTTACTCTTGTCATAAATCGTGAGCCCAATATTTTTCCAGCTTGGAATTTTATAGCCCGGCAGTTCCATAATGAAATATGATTTCTGGCCAGTTTTTAAAATAAGCTTCATTACATATGCCGAACCAATTGCTGCTAAAAACCCAAGTAAATAGAGTGCTTGAAGCACCAAACCTTGAAGATTGAATATGCCCAAAACTTGTTGTTCAGGAACTACCAAACCAATTAAAATGGCATAAACTGGTAACCTAGCCGAACAGCTCATAAATGGGGTTACAAAAATTGTGATGAGCCTATCTTTCCAACTTTCAATGTTTCTTGTTGCCATGATTGCCGGAATTGCACAGGCCATTCCGCTTATTAATGGCACCACAGATTTACCATTTAGCCCTACTTTTCTCATCAGTTTATCCATAAGAAAAACTGCTCTCGACATATAGCCGCTTTCTTCTAGCAGCGCTATAAATGCAAAAAGAATAGCAATTTGAGGTATAAATACGAGTACGCCAGCAAGCCCTGCTAAAACGCCATCTGTGAGCAAGTCTGATAAAATTCCTTCTGGAAGAATACCCTTTACCCAACCGCTAAATTCAGCAATAGACCCTTCAATAAGGTTCATAGGCCCTTCTGCCCAAGCAAAAATGGCTTGAAAAATAAGCATAAGCACCGTAAAGAAAATGAGGTAACCAAAAACAGGATGGGTTACTACCCTATCTATTTTCTGGCTTACCGATTTCTTAAGTGGATCGCGAGAGTTCTTTACATTACGATCTACGATATCGGAAATGAATTGGTACCGACCTAAAGTTTCTTGTGACTGAGTTGGAACATCATAAAAGCCATTCTCATCCTTAATTTTAGCAATTCTTTCCTTCTCTTTGTCATTCAAGAAATTCAACCTTACCGACTGCTGCGCATATTGATAAGCACGGTAATTTTCGGTGAGGTCAAATTCGGTTTTTATTGCGTCTATGGTTTTAGGCGCTAAATCATAAATATCGTAGAACGGCCTTTTACTTTTTACTAAAGGCTGAGTGAGAGCTTCTTTTAAAGCTGCAATTCCATCTCCAGAATGAGAGTTTGTAGGGATTATCTTAACTCCTAAATCAATGGAAAGGCCTCTTAAATCGATATTCAGTTTTTTCAACTGAGCCACATCCATCATATTCAACACTAAAACCAAAGGAATACCCAAATCTCTGATTTGAGTAAAAAGGAGTAGGTTTCTTTTTAGATTTGAGGCATCGGTAACTACAATAACCTTGTCTGGGTATTGTGAATGCTCTGGGTCGAGCAGAATGTCTTGAACGATCTGTTCGTCTAATGTTTTCGGATAGATACTGTAAGTACCAGGAAGGTCAATGATTTCGGCCGTAGTGCCATCAGGAAGTTTAGAGAACCCAGATTTTTTATCTACCGTAACTCCAGGAAAGTTGCCTGTTTTTTGATTTAGCCCAGTAAGTAAGTTGAAAAGTGTGGTTTTTCCAGAATTAGGATTTCCAACCAGTGCAATTTTAATTCGGTCTGTGCTTGCCATGTGCTAATCTTCAATCATGATACAGGCCGCTTCATCTTTTCTGAGCGATAAGCAGTAACCAGAAACACCAATAGCAATCGGGTCGCCAAACGGAGCTATCAGATCTACAGAAACTTCTGTGCCAGGCAGACAGCCCATTTCGATTAGTTTTACGGAAAGAGAGTCATCTTTAAACCCATTTATAATTCCTCTCTCGTTTTTCTTTAACTCTGCTAGACTTCTCACGGCTCTATGCTTATTTAGATTAAATATAAACAGCCGCAATTTACTAGAGTCAACGATGATAACAAAATACTGATGCCTTTTAGGTTAATCTATTTTAGCAGAGGTAAAGAAAAACTTATTCTGGGCTCAGAATCCACTCAGAATGTTTAAACGGTTGCCATTTTACTTTGGCTAGATCCACTTCAGGGTCAATAATTACTTGCCGGCTACTTCCATTCAAAGAAACACTAGTGTTAGCATAGACTTCAATTCCAGTAATTCCTTCTTTAGCATAATGCTTTTTCATCCATCGGGTCATTTGCAAAATCATGTCCGGCTTTGATGCCGCAGCTGCTACTTGCTTAGATGTAAAAAACTCTTTAGGATTTACCTGCCATGTTCTATTGCTTTCAGGATGCTTGATGTCAAAAGACAAGCTTCCGTATTTCACTCTCAGCATCATTCTCCAAGCAAGCCTATGCCCTTCTTCGGTCCAAAAGACATCCCCTTTATATAGATGATGACGTAAAGGAAGATAAATTTGAAAACCAAAATAAATGGCAAAAGCCACTGCCAAGGCTAACCTACCCGCCTTAAGTTTTGTTTGTTCATTATTTGAAAGTGCAATTAATGTTTTCCTTGGGAAAAAGGTCTTTCTGATGGTTTCTGGGTTGAAAAAAAACACTGTGAGCCCAATCATCATAAAAGGGAAAATGCCAATTTGAAATACTACTGCATTGAATAAATGAAAACCAATTGAAACAATAAATGCCACTACTCTTGTTTTCTTCCATAGCAAAAAATAAACAATTAGAAGATCGAAGACTACACCACCTATAATTACCGTTTTTTGAAGCCATTGTTCTTGCAAAAGATCACCTATTAACCAATAGCCTCTTTTAGAGCTCATAGCCACTTGAATAAAATGTCCTTCGAGCCAACCGGGGTACAGCTTGTTTAAGGCGGCATACGTGAATACAATCCAGAGCTGTATTATAAAAATGCTGATACACCACCTAGGACAGGTCGTGCTTACCACAGAGTTCCATCTTTTCGCATCGAAAGAAGCATAGGCATGGGCTGGAACACATAACATAAATAAACACAGGAGGATCAGCAGGTAGTAATGATTATTGTAGAAAGATTTCTGCATCCAATACACCAGCGTCCATAGAACAGTAAAGATGCTGAGCGTAAGCCTATAACGATAGCCCACCATGACACAAAGGCCACAAATGGCCATTAAGCCAAAATACACGTACATTCCGCTACCTGGAAGAGGTTGGAGCCATTCTAAACCAATAAGTGTAAACGTAAACTCAGGTTCAATCAGTGCCTGCCTTACCCAACCTGTAAGTATTGCTCCAAAAGTTTCTGCGAAGATTAGAAAACCAAAAATCATCCGAAATAAAACGAGCGGAGAATTATCTACTGGATCGAATTGCTTTTGAATAATTTTAGAAAAGAAATTCAACATACATCTAAGCTATACAATTTTGGAATTTTAAACCGGAGACTTTGGTTATAAAATTATGAAAGAAAAAAAAGTTAAGGTCGAGAAAAAGTCAAAAAAGATAACGAAAAAGGAGGATAAGCCCGTTGAAAAAAATGAAGAAAGTATTGAAAATGATGCTTTCGATTTTGGCGGAATTCCTAAAGATGTTTCATTTAAAAGGAATATTGGGTGCGGAGGCTAATATAAAAATTAGCTCTTTCCTTCTACCAAAACCACAAATTCGCCTTTTACTCCCTTAGCTGTAAAATGAGCCACTAGTTCTGATAACGTGCCTCGAACCGTTTCCTCAAACATCTTTGAGATTTCTCTAGATACAGAGGCTTTTCTATCGCCCAAATGTTCTTTCAGTTGTTCTAAACATTTAATCAATCTGTGAGGCGATTCATAAAGTATAATGGTTCGCTCTTCTTCGGCCAATTTCATTAACCGTGTCTGCCTTCCCTTTTTATGAGGCAAAAAGCCTTCGAAAACAAAACGCTCAGATGGCAATCCTGAATTAACCAAGGCGGGTACAAAAGCCGTTGCTCCCGGCAAACAATTAACTTCTAAACCAGCCTTTAACAACTCTCTTACAAGTAAAAAACCAGGGTCTGAAATAGAAGGAGTTCCTGCATCAGAAATCAGTGCAAACTTTTCACCCGATTCCATTCTGCTAATCAGTTTTTCTACCGTTTTGTGTTCATTGAAGATGTGGTAGCTCTGAAGCGGCTTAGTAATATTATGGTGCTTTAATAGTTTGCCAGAAGTACGCGTATCTTCTGCTAAGATAACATCCACCTCATTCAATATTCTTAAAGCCCTTAAAGTAATGTCTTCAAGGTTTCCAATTGGGGTTGGTACAAGATACAAAGCAACCTCAGACATCTAATTCAAATTAACTGGTCAATTTTGCTAGCCAATTCACGGTCCTTTTCAGTAACGGTATTGCCAGCATCGTGTGTGGTTAGCTCAATAGTAACCGTATTATAAACGTTCGACCAATTTGGGTGGTGATTTATTTTTTCAGCGCAAATAGCCACCTTGGTCATAAAGCCGAAAGCCTCTATAAAGTCATCAAACTCAAATTTTCGAACGAGTTTATTGTTCTTCTCTTCCCACATATCTTAATTTTTAGCTGTAATGATGTACTGATATTCTAGACTTTTAATGTCTGTTTTAATACCTGAGAAACCAGCTTTTTGTAAGGATTGTTCTAATCTTCTACTCGGAACCTTGGCCTCATCTGAAGGGCCTACAGGTATATCGCCATTCTTAAAATCAATAATCACCAAAGTGCCGTCTTTCTTTATTCCCTTTTTTAACCGGCTCAAATATTGGTCTTTATTCGGAATATAGGCGTAAGTATTTACTATCAATACGATATCAGCCTCATTATCTAACAAATTAGGCACATCTGCAGGAGTTAAACGGGTATCTATATTATCGGCCCACTTGCCTACAATGGACTTCTGGTTTTGAATATATTCTAACGAATTTGGGTCGATATCTAAAGCTATTACCTTCTTGGCTTTTCTAGCAATCTTAAAAGTGAAGTAACCAGATCCAGCCCCAACATCGGCTACAGTTTTATCGGTTAAATCGCCCAATAAATTAACTACGAACTCAGGATTTTGCCATTCTGTCCTTTCTTTGTCTTCTTGTAAATCCTGACTTTCATCTAAAGCTTCTGGCACCAATTCCTCTTTCTCAGTAGTAGAATCTACACTTTGTTCTTTTGGCCGACTGGAGCAGGACCAAACTAGAAGAATGAGCAATATGTAAGACAATGATCTCACAATTACAGAGCTATAATTCCCTCAATTTTTGCAGCTTCAAGATAAACTTCAATAATTGCATCGCTAGAGGGCATCATGACTTGAGCCGTGATGCTCACGTATTTTCCCTTACTAGAGGCTTTTGCTTTAAGGTCGTGGCCCGGGAAAAGCTTTTTTACTTCATTTTGCTTTTCTTCTTCCACAATAAACTTAAACATATATAACGCTGGAAAATTAAGGGTACTTTCTAGTTTTTCTTTAAAATTCTCTGAAGTAAACTTTTGCATCATGCTAAGTTAAGGCAGGAAGAGTCAAAAAAAAATCGGCCCGAAGGCCGATTTAATATTTTTAGTAAAATTTATAACGTTTGTCTAAAATTTCAGCCTTTTCTCTGATCGATTGATTCATCTTCAATTGGGCGTTATTTAATGCTCTTTGTTGAATTTGATTAACATAAGTTGTGTAATCAGTAATGGCCGCTGGGGCATTTTTCGATTTCAGCTCCATAATAACAACTCCAACATCGGTTGTAATAGCTTTAGATCTATCTCCAACATTTTTAAGAGCGAAAGCCGTACCTACCGCAGCAGGGGCAACTCCTACGTTTGGTAAAGAATTAGAGCTTAATTTCACTTCAGTATCAGTATAAACTTGCGCTATGGCGTCAAATGAAGCGGCCATATCTGACAATGAACCTGATGCTGATGCAATTTTATCAGTGATGTATTTCGCTTTCTTAGCGTTTTCAACCTTAAGCTTGATTTGACTTCTCACACCACTATCGGTAAGTTTTGCAGTACCGGCTTCTACTTTGGCTCTGTAAACTGCTACAACATATTCTTCTCCTAGGTCGAAGTCTTTAACATCTCCAACTGAAGCTTCTCCGTACAACCAAGTCACAATTTGACGAGCATTTTGTAGTCTACCAATGCTAGAGCTATTAGAGTTAATGTTATTTCCACTGAAAACAGAATAACCGTTTGCAGATGCATTGTTTACAAACTCATCGTAAGAATCAGTTTCCAAAACAAACTGCCCTGCTTTCTGATATGCAACATCAATCGTTTCGTCTGATGGCGTTAATTCCTTAAGAATCATAGCAACCTTATAACGGTTGTTACTTGGCGCACCAGTTACATTCATAATATGGTAACCGAAATCACTTTCAACCACACGGTTAATTACACCTTCGCGATTTACAGAGAAAGCAGCATTTTCAAATGGTTCAGCCCACTGACCTTGTGCGTCTCCTCCTTTTCTGTACCATCCTAAGTCTCCTCCAGAAGGACCTGAAGAATCTTCAGAGTTTTCGATTGCTAACTGAGCGAAATCTGCACCATTTCTAGCCTGACGTAAAATACCTTCTGCTTTGGCTTTTACTTGAGCTTTTTCTGTTGCCGACATTCCCTCTGTTCTTAATAAGATGTGGCTTACTCTTACAAACTCGGCATCACTTTTAACTATATCAGATAATTTGAAAAGTGTATAAATTCCGTTTGATAATTTAGGGCCAATTACATCACCCTTTTTAAGGTTGGAAAGGTTATTAACAACATCATCTGGAAGAGCTGATGGGTCAAAAGTACCGAATCCAATACCTTGTTCTGTATTAATTACGGCTAAAGTAGAGTCATTATCTCCTGTTTCGAGTTGAGCTCGAAGGAGATTCAGTTCTTCAGTATAATAGGCACTATCCGCAGCTGATGGAATCACCGGGAAAGAAATATAGTCGATTGAACGGCTTTCTTCTACTGTGTATTCATCTTTATGCTCGTTCAAATAAGCTTGTAAATCGGTATCAGTAACTTCAGTAATTTGGTTATCATCTACCGCTAAGAAAGGAATGTAAAGGTAATCTAAAGTGATTCCACCTTCTTGTTCCATATGCTCCTGCTGTGCTTCAGCCAAAGTCACATAGTTGGTTTTCAGAATTAAGTTCTGATACTTCGTCATTCGTCTGTTTTCAGCCAAACTGTTCTCAAACAATTGCCATCTAAGTCTAGATTGTGGGTCTAAATCGCTATTCACCAAAACTTGGTTCAAAAATTGACGATCTAACTCTCCTGTTTGAGGGTCTGCAAATTGTTGTAATACTTGAGGCGAAATATTCTTGCCTTGCACCATGTCGATTCTTTCATCGCCAGAAACCGCAATACCAGCCTTATCGAAACGTTTTGTGTAAGCAATTTGAGCAATTAACTGCTCCCAAGCTTGATCTCTAATGGTTTGCATTAAGAACTCATTCGGGTTAATACCGTATTGAGCCATGTAATTTTGTTTGATGCTTTCTACTAGGTTAGCATATTCTTGCTGACTGATTGATTCTCCAGAAATCTCTCCAACTTCTTGCTTATCACTACCCAGAATGGACGACCTACTACTTAAAACATCGGTTAAAACGAAAGCTAAAATCGATGCTCCAACTACGACTACCAAAAGTCGTCCCATCTTTTCACGAAGCGTGTTAATTATTGCCATTTGTACTTATTAATTGAAATAGCCGCAAACATAATTGATTTATGACCTATTAGCAAAAGAAAATACAGACAAAAAGCCCTGTTAATCAGTCTTCTCTGTCTGGCAGGATGCTGAGCATTACACTATCAATCCTAGCATCTTCCATTGCCACTATTTTTATTTTAAACGGAGGAACAGAAATGGTCTCATTTACTTGAGGAATATTCTCAGTAATCGACAGGATAAAGCCTCCTAGCGTATCGTAATCGCCTTCTGGTATGTTGAAATCATACTTTTCGTTCAAGTAATCAACCTCATGACGAGCACTAAAAAGATAATTATTCTCGTCAAGTTGTTGCTCTACCCAGTCTTCATCATCGTGTTCATCTTGGATCTCACCAAAAATTTCTTCGATTACATCTTCTAAGCTTACCAAGCCAGAAGTTCCACCAAATTCATCGACAACGAGGGCCAAGCTCTTTCTTTCTTGAATAAACTGAATCATAAGTTCATTCACGAGCATTGTTTCGGGTACAATTATTATTGGAGTAAGAATACTCTCTATATCCTGAGGCTTTTTAAATAAGGCTAGAGCGTGGCAATAGCCAATCACTTCATCTATATTATTTCGGTACACTAAAACTTTAGAGTGCCCGCTTTCTATGAATTCGTTTTTTAAATCTTCAATAGAATCCTCTAATTCCACCGCAGCAATATCTGTTCGAGGAATCATACATTCTCTCACTTTAACGGTTTTGAATTCAAGGGCATTGTTGAAGATTTTAGTATCCAATTCTACTTTGGATTCTTTAATGTCTTTGTGAGTATTGCGCTGGATGTATGAGCGCAAATCGGTAAGTCCAAAAACTGGGCGATCTTCAGAGAATTTCTGTCTTAGAACATAAACTATGATAAAACGAGACATTTGCTCAATTACCCAAACCAACGGAAACATGATAATGAAAATGAGCATAATTGGCACCGAAAGTATGCTCAATAATCGGTTGGGATTAATTAGAAATATGCTTTTTGGAGTGAATTCTGCAGTAAACAAAACCAACAGGGTTGATAATACGGTTTGAATAAGAAGAACAGCGCCTGGATTATTTAAATACTCTGGCAAAACCCGCATGATGAGAGGTTCTAAAATTAAAGCCATGAAGTAGCCGTAAATAACTAAGGCAATTGTATTTCCCACCAATGCGGTATTGATAAGTCTCGAGGGCTTCTGAGTAAAAAACACCAATATTTTACCACTAAGCGAGCCTTTTTTACTCTGAAGCTCTATTTGGAGCTTGCTGGAGGTTACAAACGCGATTTCAGTTCCAGAAAAAAATGCTGAAAAAATCAGGGTAATGATGATAACCGTAATTTGGTAGTAGTCCATTAATTTTTCTTTTTCCGCTTAGGTGCTGATTTGGCTTGTTCTTCCTGTTCTTTGTGTTTAGACTTCCTATATCTGTATAAAAATAATAGACCTACTGATATCATAAAAATAAAATAGGAATAGGCAATGCCATAGGTCATTGTTTGATGAACTCCAATCACAAATGTGACTACACAAAGTGAAAAGATTATGGTGCCACTAGTTGTTTTCATTTGTCTCTTTAATTTCGAATTCCGAATCCTTTGGGTTTGTTACTGAAAACTCGGAAAAATCTTGTGGGGCGTCCATGCCTGTCCCTTGAATCAGTTCCGTTTCTGTTGTTACAATAAAAAACTGATCCGTATAAATTCTTTCTGTGTTTGGATTCCAGAATAACTCTTCGGTTTTCAGTGTTTGATTTTCCTTTAGGTTTCTAACTACTACATCGCCATTGGCTCTATAAAGTTTTGTTTTTGCATCATAAAAACCTTCCAAAGCCGTAAGCACTGAAGTTGTGTCGCCCTCGCTATCAAAAAAATCAATCCTTATGGTTTCTGGAAACTCTAAATCTCCATTGGAGAAAGTTAATTGTTTATTCCCTTTGATTCCCAGTTTTCGAATAGAACCTTCAGTCATAATGATTTCTACATAATCGGATTCCAGAATAGGACCGTCATACTCTTCCATTTCGGCCAATTTTTTTGGCTCAGAAAAACAGGCCGTAAAAGCCATAATGAACAAAAGTGGTATAAACTTTTTCAATCTCATGATATGAAAAACGGTCTTCCCGAATAGAGAAGACCGCCTTTATTATTATTTAGAAATCAACTATTGCTGATCGGGTCTTTTCTGTAATTTAACGGTTTGCTGTATCCAGCAGCCAACAGTAACGGAGTCTCCTACTTCTTTACCTTCGGTGAAAATTTCTCCACCACTTGGGAATTGTGCCTTTGCTTGACTTGCTTTCAGTTGATTACCTCCTTTAATATAATAATCGTAGGCAACAATATATCTAGCTCTATCATTTACTTGGCTCTTCTCTTGATTACACTCATTACTTTGCCACACCATATCACCAATCAAGGTGTACATTTCTTCTTTCAAAGTTGGGTCAATTTCAACAGCAGCAATGGCAATTTTTCTAGCTTCAGCTTTATTTCCTTCAAGGCGCTCCATTAAAACAATCTGCTTCATAGCTTTACCCTTGTCAGTGTTATCTTCAGCAATTTCTATGGCCTTTTCGTAGTATACTTTAGCGTTAACATAATCTTTTTCTTTAAGATAAGTTGAGCCAAGCATGTTAGCAATACCATATTGAGGTTTAGTTTCTAATACCGTTTTAGCGGCATCAATAAACCAATCGGCATCTGTACATCCGCCATTGAATGCATAAACAAATATTTTGTTTGCAAGCTCTTCATCGTTAGGGTTTGCCTTAAATTCTGGAACAAGCTTTTCTACAATGAAATTACAGTCGATTAGGTTAAGGTCTGCTAATTTTTTATCAACAAACTCTTTTACCGCATCCATACTTTTAGTGCTCTTATTCTGGCTTTTCGCCTTTTGAATTTGATAATCAATGTGCTCAGTACATGTATTGTAGATTTCAATAAGCTGATCATCAGTAAGACCAATGTCACGTGCATAACCTAAAACGGCAGTTTGCATATAGTAACGCCCAGTTGAGTAGAAGCCTTCATTACCTTCAAGCTCATAGGTGAGTTTAAATAAGTCTAGAAGATATTTCGTTTTATCGGCATCCTTAATATAATACTTGTAAGCAGAAATAGCCTGACGACCAATGTTGTCTTTCTTTGACTCAGGGTAGGTTTCAAAGCGCATATCATATAATGACATTACTTTAGCTGCCGCTGCTTCTTTTTCAGCCTCAGTTTTACCATTTTCCCATGATTCGTCCCAAATCGCGATTCCTTTAATATAAGTTGACTCACTTAATTCAGGGTAATTCTCTAAAATATATTCCAGATGACCTTTAGCGGCATCATAATTACCCGCCTTTTCGGTATCGCTAAACAAAGTCCATTTTGTTTGTGCATCACTTCTTTTTTCTGGGTCTTCTGGCCATTTGAATTGAGCCATAGCAGAGTACCCAGAGGTAATAATGATCAAGGTCAATAAAAATTTAATTCTCATAATACTGTAGTTTAATTATACTTTTGTCTTGCAAACCATGTCTGGTCTTGCAAGCTAAATCCAATGCTCAACTTAAGGTAGTTTTCTCTTATTAACCCATCGGTTACGTTACCTCTATTTCCAAAGGTAGCTCCTAAGTTTACGTTTGAAACACCCCATATTCCGCTCAGCGGTAATGACGTTCCAAAATTTATACCAAAGTCGTTTACCTCTTGTGAATTGACTAAGTAAGGAGTCCTCTCGTAATGAACCCCGAATCTATAGGTTATTCTGGGGCCAGCCTTTGAAACTTCGTAGTTTGGTAATAATTCTCCACCAACGGCAATTCTAAAGGCATCTCCGAATTCAGAACCTGTTTGGCCAGATTCATTCAAGTACTGACTCCATGCTTGAGTTTGTATATCAATCCCGACTGCAAACCTCTGTGATTTTTCATATGAGATACCAAAACCAATGCGTTGAGGAATAGAGATTTTTGAATCAATGTTATTCTTAAGGGTATCACTCGAGAGAACATTTCCGTTAATATCTTGGCTCTCTAATCTAGTTAGATTTCTACTTCTAATATTGGCCTCTAAATTATAGAACGCTCCAAAATTCAGTGACTGCCTTTCGTTAAACTTCAGTTTATAAGCCAAACCAACATTGGCTGTAACATCCGAGAAACTTCTTCTTTCATTATAAATCGTGCTACTAAAGGTAATTGCTGGAATACCCGTTAAAAGATATTCGGTGTCTCTTTCGA
This sequence comes from Roseivirga seohaensis subsp. aquiponti, assembly GCF_001267955.1. NCBI lineage: Bacteria > Pseudomonadati > Bacteroidota > Cytophagia > Cytophagales > Roseivirgaceae > Roseivirga > Roseivirga seohaensis. Next base: position 19,802 of record NZ_JSVA01000012.1, on the reverse strand, counting down.
TAGAACCAAATAAGTATGAGGTTTTAAGGCCTATCATAAAATCCCCAAGCCTCAGCGCATGAGTCATGAAAGCCTCGTCTATACCACCGTTACCATCCAATTGAGATAACAAGGTTGTATTATCTGGCCCAGTAGTGGTTTGAAGAATACCATAACTAACAGATGTATAAGGGCTTATTCCTAAGGCCATATTCCATTTACCATATTTAATGGGTAATGAAAATCCAAAATCTTTGAATCCACCTGTAAACGAGCTATAGCTCTTGTCGCCATTGTTATAGGTTCTTGAATCAAAAGAAGCCTCTATCTGAAAGACTGCGTCATAGTTAGAGGCAATCAGAGCAGGGTTGAGGTTGTTTACATAAAACCTGTTGTTGTAACTAATGCCGAAACCTCCCATTCCCGCATTTTGGGAGTAACCGCCCCAGTTTATGTCACCTATTCCAAAAGCAGAATAAGAACTTTGAGTAAACTGCGCCTTAAGAGGAGCACAGAATAAAAATGCCCCTAAAAGGGCCGAATATTTAATGATATTTTTGAGCATTGCTTAACCTAAACACATTCAGTCCAACGAGCACTAATTTGAGGGTTACAAATATGTCAGCTTTTCTTTTAGATTCAAACCTTTATAAAAAGGGATATCAATAATCACCTTAAAATCAGGCATTTTTAACCAAAATTGTGAAAATAGCCTCAGTTCATCGCTCAGGCAGACTTACAAACACCTTTTAATAGTCTTTCAAATCGCTAAAACTAACCGCAAAACACCGAGCATACTAAGCAACTTTTAGAACTTATCGCAGAGGATCGACTATAAAGTTAGTTGAATAAATTGGTCGTGACAATTTTTTGTCACACTTAATTTTAACCAAATACAGTATAGCTTATCCGATCACCCCATAGAATTTTCTTCGGTAATAATTTTTCATAACCTATAGAACGGCTATTGCGTAAGGCTACACCATTGGCATTCATAAAGAATAGTCACGGGATTGATTGATTAACCTACTGATTTTTATTTTTGCCTTTCGAATAAATATCCTTTGGTCAATCACACAATCATCTAAAATTGAGCCTAGAAATAAGTAAAGGCTTGTTTAAACTTTAGAGCCAGCTTAGAGCACATTGCCTCATAAGTTTAAGAATTTTAAATATCGAGTTGAACATTTTCTTTGTCCATTAGAATTTGATTTTTGATTAACATTGGTTTTACCACTAATGCTTATCTTAGCCCAAAATCTACAAAGTGAATTTGTATTCTCGAATCAGAAGTATACTTTAGCGACACACAGCGACTTTAATGAAAAACAGACTACTACTAACATTGTGCATGTTGTTTATGGTTTTTATAGCCAAAACTGAAACTATGAATGGGCTTGAGCCTGAAATTTCAGTTACTGCTATAACCACAGAAGAACTGCCAGCGGTTTCAATTGACGATTCTGCTGATGCATCTTCTGACGAAGAGCATGTATCTCCAGCGGGTTGGTCAGTAATTCCATTTGCCTTGTTACTGATAATGATTGCCACAGGCCCATTATTTTACGAGCATTTTTGGCATAAGAACTACCCCATTATTGCGGTTTCATTGGCCGCAATTGTCGTTTTGTATTATTTGTTTGGGGTTGGTGATGTAAACCATCCTGTACATGCACTTGCCGAATACGTGCAGTTTATAGCTTTGCTGTCTTCGTTATACATTGCTTCTGGTGGAATAATGATTGATGTGGATAAAAAAGCCACTCCTATCACCAATGTAGGCCTATTACTCATTGGTGCTGTTATTTCTAACCTTATTGGTACCACAGGAGCATCAATGCTTTTGATTAGACCCTTTGTTCGTTTGAATAAAGGCAGAATTCAGCCATACCATATCATATTCTTTATTTTTATGGTAAGTAATGTGGGTGGAGCTTTAACCCCTATTGGTGACCCTCCCTTATTCCTTGGCTTTTTGAAGGGCGTACCTTTTGGTTGGACGCTTGAACATAATATTATCCCGTGGGCAACTGCTTTAGGTATGTTATCAATAGTGTTCTACATTTTTGATAAACGTAATACTGATGAAGACTTAGAAGAGATTTCAACCTTCACTAATAAAACTACTATTCTTGGTTCCAGAAACTTTATTTGGCTAGCCATTATTATTGCTTCTGTTTTTATTGATCCAAACGTAATTGAAGGCGTTCCTGCCATTCACTATCACGGCCAGAAGTTCTCGTTTATTCGCGAATTGATAATGTTCACTGTGGGCTTTCTATCTTACCGGTTTGCCGACAAACGAGCCATTAAAGGGAATGAATTCAATTTTGAACCAATTCGTGAAGTCGCCTTTATCTTTATTGGAATTTTCGGTACAATGATGCCAGCATTAGCTCTGGTAAGTGAGTTTGCTCAGTCAGAAACAGGTACTGCTCTTATTACGCACAACACCTTGTACTGGGGAACAGGAATTCTTTCTGGATTTCTAGATAACGCGCCTACTTACTTAAACTTCTTGGCAGCAGCTATGGCTTCGCAAGGGGGCGATATTGCAGTAATCAGTAATGTACATGATTATGCAGTAGGAGGTGTTTATGATGACTCTGTATCTAAATTAATCGCCATCTCACTTGGTGCGGTGTTCTTCGGAGCTATGACCTACATAGGTAATGGCCCTAACTTTATGGTAAAGTCTATTGCTGAACAAATGGGGATTCATATGCCTTCATTCTTTGGCTATATATTAAGGTATTCTATACCTATTCTCTTACCAATACTATTTGTTATTTGGCTTATTTTCTTTACCCATTAGGTTAAATGTAAAGTAGGAAAGACTGCAGCATTATTGATTTTATGTAGAAACATTTTGTAACTTCATTTCTCTGATGTTTTGAAATGAATAGTATTTACTTCGATCTAATTTTAAGCGGCCTCACTTACGTAATTCTAACGTATTTGACATTTCAGCTTATGAAAAGGAGAAAGGTGAATAATGGTACAGATGATGATGAAGGAGGCGTAAGTGAGTTTATACCTCCACATATTAATTTACCTCCTGGTGTAGTTTGGCCTGACTCTCCTTTGGTGAAAAAACGAAAGCCCGAAAAAGCATACTAATTACTGCTGCTTACATTTATCACAAATACCCGTAATTAAAAAATTACTTTCTTCGCCCGTAAAGCCTCGAGGTAACTTCACTACCGGAATTTCAACGTGCTCCAAACAAGTGGTTTGCTCACATTTATTACATTTAAAATGAATGTGATTATGCTGATGACTTCCTTCAGAACAAGTATCGGCACAGAGTGCATAGCGAATTCCACCTTTGTCATCGAGTATTTTATGAATTAACCCTTTGTCTAAAAAAGATTTCAGAGTTCTATAAATTGTAACCCTATCGTACTTTCCATCTACAGCCAGCTCAATATCAGAATGAGAAACGGCCACTTGATGATTTAGAAAAACATCAATAATATCTGCCCTACCTTGTGTAAGCCTTAAGGCGTGATCTCTTAAAAGTTCTTTAATATGATTGTCCACGTAATAAAGATAGTTATTAGAAAGTAGAATGCTACATCCAAATTTTAAGTTCCTTATTTATTGGGCAGATAGGCATCAAAGTATTAAACTTTCTTTTTTCTCTTTCTAAAAAGTTTTCCTATTGAATTGAATGTCTTCTTCTCCCACTTCCAAAAAAAACTAAACTGGCCTAGTAGGGTTCCATAAAATAAGAGCAGAATTTGATACAAGGGTGGAATTAAGAGCAGGTATAAAAAAACGCCTTTAATGCCTGTAAGGCTTTCAATACCAAAAAGCTGAAAAACATATGGCTTTAAAAACACAACAGATGTACCTGTAAGTGAAAATACAACCAACACTAAAACCACCTGAATGAGCGAATTGAGATTCCATCGCTCTTTCATCTTCTCTAAAAACTGCGTATTTGCCAAACCTTTTACCTTTTTAAAAGCGCACGAAGTTAGGCATGTTGATACCAATCACCAACCATAAATAAAACCTTATCAAAAAAACCTCAAATACGTGGGTATGGGCTAATTATTTCAATAAATTACATCAACAAATTTCCTGATTAAAGATGTACGATTTAAGCAAGTTTCAGAGAATGATGGTCTGTTTAGACCTAACCGAAATGGATAAAGGCCTTATCCAATATGCGTCAATGATAGCACGCGTTTTTGAAATTAATTCTGTTTACTTTTTGCATGTAGCCGAATCATTAGAGCTACCTGCAGAGATTCAAGAGAAATACCCTGACCTAGTTGCACCACTAGACGAAACGCTGGAGCATGAAATAAATGCTAAAGTGCAGGAGAATTTTGTTTGTCCAGAAGGTTGCGATGTCCAAATAAAAGTAGCTACAGGAAAAGTGACTGAAGAAGTGCTAAAAATGGCCAAAGTCAAAGTAATTGACCTTATGATTTTGGGCCGAAAGCATCACCGCTCTAATGCAGGCTTGAATTCAAGCAAAATCGCGAAGAGCTCACCTTCTTCAGTAATTTATGTACCAGAAAACCCAAAACTTGAACTTAATAAAATATTAATCCCAATTGATTATTCAGAGCATTCTCAAATGGCTTTTGAAATAGGCATGGGAATTCAACAGCAAACGGGTGCCATGCTAATGAGTAACCACATTTATAGAGTTCCAACTGGTTACCACAAATCAGGCAAGAATTATGAAGAATTCGCTGAAATAATGCTTGAGAACACTAAAAAGGATTCCGAGAAATTCTTCAAGAAAATGGAGCTTGGCAATGTAAAGTTTGAACATACTTTTGCCCTAGATGATGACCCACACCCCGCGGATAAAATTTATAAAACCGCTTCGGAAAAAGGTGTAGACTTAATCATTCTTGGATCAAAAGGACGTACCAGTGCAGCTGCCTTTTTAATTGGTAGTGTTGCCGAAAAATTAGTTTATGAAAGTGGTGATATTCCTTTGTTCTTGGTAAAGAAAGGGAAAGAGAACCTAAGCCTACTTGAGGCACTGTTCCGCTTGTAACCTATTTACCAATTGTAGCTTTTAGGCTATAACTTAGTTCATCTTTTAAGATCATGTTCTGATCTCCAGAAATAGTAAAAGAGCTCAAAATTGATTTTCCTTGTTCATTTTGGAAATAGAGATTGAGCTCTTTTTCAAATTTATAGATTGGGTTTTTGTCTCTAATTATAATGCGAATGCTTACCAACTGGTCGTCAGTATAATTATATTCAATTGACCGAACAGCTGGCCTTTCATTTTTGGCCGAATCAATCACTTTTTTTGTGTTTACCCCGGTTGAAAGCTCTTCTGTGGTATAAGAAGTTTCCAAGCCTAATTTATTGATATCGGCCTGATAAAACAGCCCTAACTCCTCTTTCCATTGTTTTGCAGAATCTAGCTGAATTGTTACCCTATCCGTTTCTCCGCTCACATTAAGCTCCTTGGTCAAAACAGGTTTCTCTGCTTCAAATTTAGCAATTTGTTCGTCTAATAACTCGACAAGGTCAAAGTAAGTGCCTGTTCGTATGGGTTCAGACTTCTGGCCTACTGTACAACCAAACAGCATTAGAGAAAGTAAAAACACTAGATTTTTCAATTTCATAAGAGTATATCTCCGCTCATTTCTTCTGGAATTTCAAGCCCCATTAAGGTTAAAATGGTTGGGGCCAAATCGCCCAATTTACCATCTTTCATTTGAGGCTTCAATTCCTTGTCAACGAGAATACAAGGAACCAAGTTCGTTGTATGTGCAGTATTTGGACTACCATCTGGGTTTACCATAATATCTGAATTACCATGGTCGGCAATTACTATTGTGGTATATCCGTTTTTCAAGGCTGAATCAATCACTTCTCCAGCGCATTTATCTACCGTTTCGCAAGCTTTTACAGCTGCATCAAAATCACCAGTATGCCCTACCATATCAGGGTTAGCAAAATTGAGACAGACAAAATCCACTTCCCTTTTATCTAACTCTATTACAATTTCGTCCTTAATATCATTCGCACTCATTTCTGGTTGCAAATCGTAAGTGGCCACTTTTGGCGAAGGACATAAAATTCTTTTTTCACCTTTAAACGGAACCTCACGCCCACCGCTAAAGAAGAAGGTAACATGTGGGTATTTCTCTGTTTCAGCAATTCTGATTTGCTTTTTACCTGCTTCGGAAATTACCTCGCCTAAGGTGTTTTTCAAGTTATCTTTATCAAACATCACCTTTACACCACTGAATGAGTCATCGTAATTTGTGAGGGTAACGAAGTAAAGTTTCATGGCTTTCATTTCCTGATCAGGAAAATCACGCTGAGTAAGTGCTTGGGTAATTTCCCTTCCTCTATCCGTTCTGAAATTGAAGTAGATGACTACATCATCTTCCTCAATTGTAGCCAATGGAGCACCATTTTCTGTATGAATAATTGGAATAATAAACTCATCGGTAACGCCTTCAATATATGATTTAGCTATGCTTTCAGATATATTTTCTGAATTTACACCAGCTCCTTTAACCATGGCATCATAAGCCAGTTTTATTCTTTCCCAGCGATTATCACGGTCCATGGCATAATACCGACCAATCACAGAAGCTACTTTTCCGGTAGTTTTTTCCATGTGCGCCTCTAGGTCAGCCATATACTTTATACCTCCTTTTGGGTCAGTATCTCGGCCATCAGTAAAAGCATGTACAAAAACATCTTTCAAACCTTGATCGCCTGCAATGCTGAGTAGGGCTTTTAAATGGTTGATGTGAGAATGAACCCCACCATCTGAAAGTAAACCTAAAAAATGTATTTTCTTGGAATTGGTCTTGGCATAACTCAAAGCGGCTTTCAAGCTTGGATTGTCAGCCAAAGTGTTTTCTTCCACAGCCTTATTCACCTTCACCAAATCTTGGTAAACAACTCTACCAGCCCCAATATTCATATGGCCTACTTCGGAATTTCCCATTTGGCCAGCCGGCAAACCAACCGCTAAACCAGAAGCTTCTAATTTAGAATGAGCATACTTACTATAAAGTGAATCGATTACGGGAGTTTTGGCATGATCAATGGCAGAAACGGTAGAATCGGTACCTAAACCCCAACCGTCTAAGATCATTAAGAGAACGCGTTTTTCCATGGGGGCAAATATATATTATTATGATCTGGTTTGTAAGTCCAAAGTGATTGTATTAATTTGATTCTGAACTAACCTAAGGAGAGTAATAATTGGCATTATTTTCGTTAAACTAATGGCTAAGTCACTAAAAATGAGGAATAAAAACATCGTTATTACTTTCATGTCTCTTTTGCTAGTGTTCAGCACCTTTACGGGTTTTGCGCAAACACCAGAAGAAAAATTGATAAAAAACGTACAAGAGGCATTGAAGTCTTCGAGCTCGCGAGAGCTTGTAAAATACCTACACGAAAGAGTTGAAATTAAACTCGACAACGAAAAAAAGGATTATAGCACCAACCAAGCAGAGATTGTTCTGAAGCAATTTTTTCAGAAAAACCCTGCTGATTCCACAGAGTTTATTCACGAAGGAAATTCAGATGGAGGAATTATTTATGCCATTGGTTCTTACGTTTCGAGAAACAAAAAATATAGAGTTGTTCTAAGGGCAAAGAAATATAAAGCAGACTATAAAATCTATCGCCTTGAATTTACCGAAGACCGATAAGCCCTTGCAATCTATTTAGTATTTTTGGCCTATGTGGCCGAAATACATTACAGAAAAATCTCTCGATCAGTTTATTGAAAACGCTTTAGCCGAAGATATTGGCGATGGCGATCATTCATCATTAGCATCAATTCCAGAAAACGCAGAAAGCTCAGCGTATCTGCTTATGAAAGACAGCGGCATTATTGCTGGTGTGGAATTGGCCGAAATCATTTTCAAAAAATTAAGTCCTTCTATTAAAGTAGAGGCCTTGGTAAAAGATGGCGATGTAGTCAAAAAAGGCGACATCATCATGCGGATCCACGGCAGCTCAAGGACCATTTTGTCTGGTGAACGCTTAATGCTCAACTGTATGCAGCGCATGAGCGGCATTGCGACTTACACCAATAAGCTGAATTCTCTGATTTCTCACACCTCAACAAAACTTTTAGACACCCGAAAAACCACCCCTAATTTTAGGCTGATGGAAAAATGGGCTGTTTTTATTGGCGGAGGCGTAAACCACAGGTTTGGCTTGTATGATATGATCATGCTGAAAGACAACCATAACGATTTTGCTGGCGGAATAACTCAGGCAGTATCTGCAACAAAAGACTATTTAGAACGCACGGGGCGCGACCTTAAAATTGAAGTAGAAACCCGTAACTTAGAGGAAGTTAAAGAGGTTTTGAGCTTGGAAGGCGTACATAGAATTATGCTCGATAACATGAGCCCAGCATTAATGAGCGAAGCTTTGGCTTTAATTAATGGCCGTTTAGAAACCGAAGCTTCCGGTGGCATTATCGAATCGACCATTGGGGCAGTAGCAGAAACTGGAGTAGACTATATTTCCGTTGGTGCACTTACCCATTCGGCAAAAAGCCTGGACATAAGCCTGAAAGCAGAATAATTTGAAAGTTAAGAAACGCAATTTTTTAGTGTTAATGATTGAAGCCTTGGTTTTGATCATTATGTTTGTGTTCCTTTTTCGACACTGTGCGAGTTAGCAGGTAAATTATCATGATTGTAAAAACAAAAAAATACGCTTTAGATAAAAAAGCTTACATCCGTGCGGGGATGAGAAACATCCTTAAAGAGCAATGGTGGGTGGTTTTAATTGCTATTGGCATTTCAGCCATGGCCTTCGTTATACCTTCAAACTGGTGGTGGATTGGCGCTTTGATTGCCTATGTATTGTATCTACTTTTTTGGCTTATTCAGTTTACGGGAGTCACCCAGTTAGAACAAAGTAAAATGCTTTTCGATAAGCTTTCTTACGAAATTGACAGCCGTCAGATTTTAATCAAAATGAATTCTAAGCAAGGTATGCCCATGAAATGGGAGCAAATCAAATACGCTTGGATGGACAAAAAGCAATTTGTGCTTGTGGTAAACAAAGCACAAATGATGATGTTCCCTTACACTGTTTTCAAAACTCAAAACGAAGTAAAATTCGTAGAGACAATTATGAGACGTAAGGGCTTGATTAAAGGTCAAAAAGAGCAAACAGAGAAATAAGAAAGGTTAATACCTTACTAAAAGCACGGTTATCTAATAGCCGTGCTTTTTTCGTTATTTGCTACCTAATTCAAAAAATTGAAATCACGTTACTACATCGAGGGATTGATTGCCGTTTTTCTCTTTGGCATTACCCCAATTTTTATCAAGGAAGTTTCTGCCAATGCGGTAACTATTGGCTTGGTGCGCTTAGTGATTGGCGCAAGTTTTTTGTTTTTCTTGGCAGGAAATAAGAACCTTAAAAAGCTCACTAAAAAAGATTGGAAGGCACTTATTCTCATTGGTTTAGTTTTCGGAGGCCACTGGATCACTTACTTCATAAGTGTAAAACTTGCCACTCCGTCCATGGCCATTCTCTCGGTCTCGTCATTTGGGCTACACATGATTTACTTAGACTGGGCGATTAACAAAAGAAAACCATCGCCTTATGAAATTACCGCAGTCTTAATAGCCTTATTCGGTATCTATTTAATCGTACCCGCTTTCGATTTAAAAAATAACCTTACAACGGGAATTCTAATTGGTTTGGTTAGTGCGGCCTTTTTTGCCATTCTGCCTTTTATTCAACGTAAAAACCAGCATATCGACTCCTTGACAAGGGCATTTGGTCAATACACTTTCGCACTTGTTGTTTTTCTGCCCATGTCATTCGAATCCAATTGGGATTTGACCCAACAAGACTGGATTTACCTAGCAATTCTCGGCACCATATGTACAGTAGGCGCACATACTTTATGGCTGCGTGCCTCCACCATTTTGCCGCCAACCAACACAAGCCTTATTTTCTATTTGGGTACGCCAATCGCCATGGTTACCAGCTTTATTTTCTTAGATGAAGCTATGCCTGCTCAGAAAATCGTAGGCGCGGCATTGATTATTTCTGCTAATGTTTTGGGTGTATTCATCAGTAGAAGAAAGAGTAAGAGAGCTCAAAGGGCTTAAATCAATTCTTCTTCCTAATTTTTAGTACATCCAATTTTCATATTTGTAGATTTTGATTATGCTTGTTCTACAAATACGAAATTTGGAAAATGAAAGGAACGCAATTAGGTGAATTTGAAGAGCTGGTATTGTTGGTGGTAGGCGTATTATTTCCAGAAGCTTACGGCCTGAATATCCGCGAGGAAATCATTAATCAAACCAAGCGAAAAGTTGCAATTGGCGCAGTACATTCTGCTCTTAGTAGGCTCGAAGAAAAAGGCTTTTTAGAATCTGAATTGGCCGAAGGCACTCACGAACGTGGAGGTAGACGAAAGCGCCTTTTTAAGATTACCGCTAGCGGCAAACAAGCCCTTGAAAAAAACCACGAATTGAGAAACTCTCTTTTCAGCCAAATTCCAGAAATGGCCCTAAAAATAGTGTAATCTCGTGGGGCTCCAACCAACATATGAACCACCAAAACTCGCTGTCAAGCTGCTTTCGCTTGTTTGCAAGAAAAACCTTCTTGAAGAAATAGAAGGCGATTTATACGAATACTACCAAGGCCAAAGGGAAGAGAAAACGAAACGGGTAGCGAACCTTTATTACTGGTTTCACATGCTTAATTTTTTACGCCCCTTTGCCATCAAAAAACTCGGTCAAAACTCAAATACAATCATCATGTACAGAAGCTATTTCAAATTTACTTGGCGCGGAATGCTCCGCCAAAAACTGCAAACCAGCTTCCATTTGCTAGGGCTTATTGTGGCCTTTTGCGTATGCGGATTCATCTATTCCCACATCAAATACGAGTCGTCTTACGATTCTTTTCTCGATAACGCTGACGACATTTATCGCATAGCATGGATGAACGAAAACCCTCAAACCAGAACACCTCACCCAATGGCACAGGCGCTGGTCAACGATTTTCCTGAAGTGATTGATGCGGTCAGTATTTCGCCAATTTATGGCCCTGGACTTACCAAAACTACCATTCCACTTCGGAACGAAAAACGCGAGGTGGGCTTTAACGAACCCAACGGTTATTTTGCCGACAGTACCTTTTTCGATGTTTTCAGCTTTAAGGCTGTGGAAGGAAACCCAGATAAAGCATTGCGAAAGCCTTTCGGAATAATTCTTTCCGAATCTATGGCCAAACGCTATTTTGGAAATGAAGAAGCTGTGGGTCAAACGCTTTCGTTCATGGGAAATCCAGATATGCTGGAAGTGGCTGCGGTGATTGAAGACGCTCCGAAAAACTCACATTTCCATTATAATTTCCTGATTTCTTATGTAACGTTGAAGTCATTGCAGTTTAACGATCCGTGGATGTCGTGGGATGATTTTGGTCATTTCAATTATTTGAAACTAGCTCCCGGAACCGATGCAAAAGCTTTTGAAGCGAAAATTCCTGATTGGGCACCCAAGTATTTAGACTGGGGAGAAGAAAGCTTGGCTTCTCTGAAAGCTGGCGATTTGAAATTTGAGTTACAGCCTGTCCAAAGCATTCACTTGCATTCGAATATTCGCTGGGAACTGGAAGCCAACGGCAGTTATAGCTACCTGCTTATTTATGGTATCAGCGCTTTGTTCATTCTACTCATTTCTATCATTAATTTCGTGAATTTGAACACAGCCAAAGCCGCGCAAAGACTCAAGGAAGTTGGGGTGAAGAAAACTTTGGGAGCCTACAAATCTCAGGTATTTTCGCAATTCATTTTCGAAGCGCTGTTCACTACTTTTTTGGCGCTTGTGCTTTCTTTTGTGGCCATGTATATGCTGGAAGCTCCCTTCAATCAATTGGTCAATGGAAACGTTTCGGTGACGGATTTATACCAAACAGATGTTATTTTGCTTTTGCTTTCAATCACCATTGTGACCGCACTTTTATCGGCCATTTATCCTTCATTCTACCTCAATTCTTTTGAAGCGGGACAAATTCTGAAAGGCTTAAAACTGAGCAAACTGGGTGGTAATAATGTTAGAAATGGCCTTTTGGCAGTGCAGTTGATTGCGGCCATTGTGATGATTAGCGGCAGCTTAGTCATAAAACATCAAATCACTTTTCTAAAGGAAAAAGACCTTGGCTTTAAGCAAGACAACCTGATGGTTTTGGAAGTGGATGGTTATGACCCAAGAACGAAACTGGTTAAAACTGAATTACTCAAAAACTCAGCTGTCACCGGAGCTTCTGCCGTGTCCAATATTCCTGGAGGGCAATTTAACCAACATCCGATTTATGCTGAAAACAACCCTTCGGAAAGTGTGGATGCTTCTGAAATGTTTGTGGACGATGATGTGGCTGAAGTACTTGGACTGAAGGTTTTGGAAGGCAGAATGCTGAGTAAAGCATACGCTGCAGATTCCGCAGGACGTTCTTTTGTGCTGAATCAATCGGCCATCAACCAATTGAATCTCACAGACCCAATTGGCAAACAATTGGTTTGGGCAGACAATGAAAACTTGGTGAAAGGCACTATTGTAGGGACAGTAGAAGACTTCCATTTCAGATCATTGCATGAACCTATCAGGCCGATGATTATGCTGATGCAACCGCTGAACTCTAACTTTATGTTGGTAAAAGTAAACCCGACTGACCTCAGCCAAACGGTTTCTAAAATTGAAGCCGATTATAAAGAGGTAATTGCGGATGGTCAGTTCAGTTATCAATTTTTAGATACCGAAATACAGGACTTGTACAAGGAAGAATCACGCACGCTGACGCTCATTACTTTGCTTTCGGCCATTTCCATTCTATTGGCTTGCGGTGGACTCTTGGGCATTATCTCCATTGTGATTAAACAGCGCGTAAAGGAAATCAGCATCCGTAAAATTATGGGAGCTTCGGCTTCTCAAATTCTATGGCTGATGAACTTTAAGTACCTGTTAATTGCTGGTGTTTCGCTGCTGATTGCCGTGCCTGTTTCCGTATATTTTATGAAAGACTGGCTCAGCAATTTCACTTACCAAATTGGAATAGATCCTTTGGCCTATGTGCTTACTGCAATAGCGGTGCTGTTCTTGATTGGCTTTACCATAACACTTATTTCAATGAAAACAGTAAAAAGCAACCCAGTAAATGCGTTGAGGAGTGAGTAGGTTTTTAAGACAAGGCAAATAAAAAGGTTATGTAGTAGGGATATTCAAGTTGCCCCCAACTGCTCGAAGTACTTTAAGGATTGTGTCAAATTGTGGCTTGGAGCCTTTCGATAATGCCTTATATAAGCTTGGTCTGCTAAGGCCTGTTTCTTCAGCTATCTTTGTCATTCCTCGTGCTTTAGCGACATGTCCAAGAGCGGATAGAATATCTTCGGTATCCCCGTCTTCTAAAACGGTATTCAAATACTCGGCAATTGAAGCATCGTCTTCTAGGTATTCAGCAATATCAAACTTGGTGAATTCTGTGTGTGTCATTTTGTTTTATTCTAAAAAAGGCTCTGGCTTTCAGTAGTCAGTCATCAACGACTCATAGGGAATATTCAGCTTTGTATGCAAGTTTCGAATCATTTTGAGTGTGAGTTTTCTTTTACGACTAAATATCTCTGATACGCGGCTTTTGTATCCAAGAATATGAGCCAAATCATTATTACTCATTTCCATTTGTTCCATTCTAAATTTAATAGCTTCGATCGGGTCAGGAGCATCTATTGGATAGTGTTCGTCCTCGTATTTCTCTATTAATATTGAAAGTATTTCTGCTTCATCGCCCTCTGGAGTTTTCTCGGGAGCATGAAAGATTGCTTCAAATCTTTTAAGCGCTTGATTGTAGTCCAGTTCCGTCTTGATTACTTTGATTTCCATCTTAAATAGTATTTGCGTCTATTTTGTCATATTCAGAATGCGTCCCAATGAACCTAATAAAAACCCATTGCCTCAAGTAGTTAATATCTACCACCAACCGATACTTGTTTCCACAGATATTGAAAACAATTCGCCCACCTTTGAGTATGCTCGCTTTTGCATATTCTTCTTTGATATCAACGGGATTACTCCACGATGCTTTCGAAGCTTCCTTGTACCATGTCTTTAGTTGGTCTTCAGAATCAGCATGAAGTGTCCAGAAATCACGAAGTATCTTTTTAGCGATTACTCTCATTTTTCATTCTATCTACGACAAAGATAATCAAAAGTTACCAAATTGGTAACAGGTGAGTAATAGGATTTGTCAGAAGGGAAGTAAGAGAATGCTTTGAAGTTCTTGATTTAACGACTAACTATCGGCTTGTGTGCCCACAGTTGGCAGGTAAACTAAAATAATGGAAATGCCCAACACGCACTACGACATCTGTGAAAATTGTGTTCCAAAAGTCATAATCCAGAAGCACAGAAGTATCCAAAAGCAATAAAGGATCAGAAAGCGCATGTCCGCGGGCAAGTACCGATGATACTGGCAAAGAGGCAGTTTGGCGCATAACCGATAGTGCTTGTTAGGTCAGGTTGTTTTCTAGCTCTTTTATCATTGTCTTTACTCTCACCATATCTGGTTCATTTTTGTTATACAAACGTTCTTTGGTTCGGGTCAGCATTTCTGTGTTCAAAGTGTTCATGAAAGAATCTGAATAATGTGGGGGCGTTAAATTTTCATGCGTAAGTGAAAGCTTTGTGGAACCCAACTCTGTTTGTAAGATTACAGTTGGTGAAAGTAAATCGAAAAGCCGTTTGTCCTTTGTTACAAATATCGGAAATGCGGGCTTGCCAACAATTTTTGTTAGTTGAGTTCTGTTTCGACTGGCTCTCGCATGAAATAAATCCCATGCCGTTCCCAAAAGTACTTTTAATGTCTTCTCCTTGCTAGAATCAAGTTTAATCATTGTTCTAAATTCAGAGTTTCCACCAAAGACTTGGATTGCCAGAAAATATTCAGTTCCAATAATAAAATCCAAATCGTAAGTCATCCAATCAATGAATTGTGTGATGTTTTTTTCTGCAGTTTGTTTGGATAATCCTTGACTCGTTGCAATTTCTCGAATTTTTAAAAGCGCGGCATAAGAAATGTTGAGTTGTTCGGTTAGAGGTTTGATTGACGTGATTTTTAGCTGTGGCCATCTGTTGATTATATACTCAGTATTGTAGTCGTATTTCAACTGCCTGAATAGCTTATTTTTATAACTAAATGCAAAATCTAGTTTGTTTTTAAATTCCCAAAATTTCTCTTCATTAATATCAAGGGTTAGACGGTCATAGCACAGTTCAATAAGAGCAAACATTGAAATTTGTACTACATCATGGGTCTGTACATATTCCAGCAGATTAAATATTTTCTGTTTGTCTACACGAGCTGAGCTTTTATAGTTGACCAAATTTATTATTTCAAGGCAAACGGAGCTATCTAAAACTAATGCGTAGCGTTCTTGATTAGTTTCCACCATCTGATCAATTTCTTCCTTTGAAGGCAAAGAAGTTTTTCCCTTTTCAGATATGAAAGAAAAATGTTCCATGGTGTGAATTTGACCTTAAATTATGTATCCGTCACAAATGTGACGGATAGCCATAAATATATTCATTTTTATGACGTATATAAATGATATACAATGTATAACAGTCACTGGCTAGCTTATAATTGGAAAACGTACTCCTTTAAAAAGGTCATTGTTAGTAGGGTAATAGTACCTTTTGGCACCCAAAGTTTTTCACTCAAATAGTTGACTAATCGTTTTCATGGGCAAGAACATTTTTCCGCTATCGGGGAGTTTTATAAATCCGTACTTGGTATAAAAGTGCTCTGCATCTTGATCAATGGGGTCAACCACTACGGCAAATGAACCAATGGTTTTAGATATTTCACAACTTCTTTTCAGGGCATCAATTAAGATTAACTTTCCAATCCCTTGTCCTTGAAATCTATTATCAATGGCCAATCGACCTAGTAAAGTTGTAGGGATGGAGTCATAAGAGCGGGGTAATTTTTTCTGTATGTGATCGGGAATAAACTCTAATGGGACACTACTATTTGATAGGGTATAGTAACCTTTGATTAAACTAGTTTCTGTTTCAGTAATAACAAAACAAGCAGAAAGCTTTCTCTTAATATCTTGATTTGCTTGCTTGTGGAGGTAAGAATCTAACAGCTCTTTCCCACAAGAAAAGTCAGCCTTCTTATGTGTTGAATTTAAAGGCTCTGATATTTGGCCCATTAATCAAAAAGTGCTTTAAATTCTTTAGCCGCTTGAGAAAGCGCTTCATTGGGTGCTTTTGGATTTAATACCGCGTCAAAAAAGATTTCACTATCTTTTTGAGAAGCAATTATACGTTCTCGCTCCAACATGATTTCTTTCGCTTTCTCCTGAACAGCGATCACTACAAAATCAGTCAGATTTCGATAACCACCTAAGCGAGCAGCCCTTTCGAAAAAAGCCTTTTGTTCTTTAGGAAGTCGAGTGTCAAACCTCGCGTCTTTGGCATTTAATTCTTTTGTAGACATACTATTACTTTTTACAAACGTACGTTCAATATCCGTACCATACAAATTACTGTACGTTGATCTTGCGTACTAAGTTTAGAATTGAACAAACTTTAATCATAATAACACCTCTCTTATAAACCCAACACCAACCTACCCTAAACAGAACCGTTACATAGAAGCAGTCTTTTTCTATCTTTATCCTATCATTCTAAAACCTCAAGATGTCAGTACTTTATTTGCTCTCCAGTTTGGGGGTAATCAACGGATTATTGATTGGTGTTTTTCTGGTTTTTCGCAACCAGAATAAAGTAGCGAATGCCTATTTGGGCGGTCTGTTATTGGCATTGAGCTTACGGATTGGTAAATCTGTTTTCTATTATTTTGAAGATAATGTAGACTTACTGATTCTTCAAATTGGGCTTTCTGCCTGTACTTTTATTGGGCCATTCTTTTACCTCTACACCAAAGCCATTTACAAGCAACATCGGAAAATTCATACTAAGGATGCTCTGCTGCTCTTGCTCCTTTTGGTATCTATTGTAAGCGTAGGTTTAATCTTCCCTTACCGAACGCAGCCCGCCATATGGAGAGGTTATGTGGTTTATGGAATCTATATCAATTGGGCTGTATTCACATTATTGGGTTTGTATTACGCTGTAAAAATGCTGAAAACAGTAATACTCAAGCCCTCCACAATGACTAAGTCACAGCAGCATTTGGCCATACTCACCATTGCGCTGCTCATCATCAATTTGACTTATCAGATGGCGCTATATGGTTTGTTTACCTACATATGGGGGGCGCTTATTTTTTCCTTCACCTTATATTTTCTCTTGGGCAGGATGTTGATTTCCAGCAAGTTTTTCTCCCCTAAATCTACCGACCAACCTCTTGCAGATGCCTCAAAAAAATTGGAGGAACTGAATGTCCTCATGGATACACAAAAACCATATATCAATCAGAAACTCAAACTGGATGACTTGGCTGTGCAGGCTGGTCTTACGAAACACAGTTTGTCCAAACTATTGAATGAAGAGTACCGATATGGCTTTGCGCAATATGTAAAAGAGTTTAGAGTAAAAGAAGCACAGCAATTAATTCATACTAGGCATGAACTTTCGCTGGAGGGCATCGGCTTTGAAGCAGGCTTTAGCTCCAAATCATCTTTTTTTGATGCATTCAAAAAGATCACGAATTCTACCCCCTCGGAGTATAGAAAGAGCCATCAACTGGTGGCATAAGCTACAAATTACTCCAGAATGATCATTCTGGACTTCTTATCTCCGTTTCATTCGATTTCTTGACGGTACTGCTCGTAATCTTGGACGAACAAATCAATTCATCCAATGAAAATTAAAGCATTCATCTTTCTCGCTGTAATAAGTATTAGCCCGTGTTTTGCCCAAACAGATCATCAGCAAATCACGAAAACGCTCAATCAATTTATTGTGGGTACCCAGTATAACTATCCAGATTCGATAGCCATGGCTTTCCACCCGGGCACCCGAATGTTTCTTTATAATGGAACCGACTCGGCCTATTATATGACCTCTGAAGAATATGCTGCATTGTATGGCCGCAGAGCACCAGGTACGCTGAATAATCGACCATCAAAAATCATCGGCATTGAGATTGTGAGAGATGTGGCTTATGCCAAATTGGAGATCGATATTCCTTCTTTTGGAAATCGATATCATGATTTACTCTTACTTAAAAAAATCCTTGGTCAGTGGAAAATTGTGGGCAAGGCCACTTCAGCCGGACCGATTCCTAAAGCACCAGAAGAGTTTACACCAAACCCAGCAAAGGAAGTGGTACTGACAGGGCTCAACAAACCTTGGAGCATGACCTTTATTTCAGAAAAGGATGTGCTTATTGCTGAAAAGGATGGCAGCCTTCTTCGTGTTAATTTGGAAACCAAACAACGGAAAGTCATTTCCGGATTACCCAAGGATGTGGCAAGGGCTGTGGAAATTGACACTACCAAATTCGAGAAAGGCATTTTCCCTAATAGTCTTCATGCCAAAACTCTAAGCGCCAACGCTGGCTGGTTTCAGGTGCTCCTTGACCCAAGTTTTGACCAAAATAACTATGTATATATGTCCTATGCTGCTGAGAATAAAGCGCGCGCCAGCACCACCAAATTTATTCGTGGAAAGCTGATTGGCAATGAGCTGAAAGAGGTGGAGACACTTTTTGTAGCAGAACCTTATGTGCATGGGCTTTATCACTATGGAGGAGGTATGATCTTCGGAACCGATGGAAAGCTATACATTACCATTGGCGAGCGCAACTTCTTTGAGTATATGAACCCTGAAATTCCAGTTGCACAAGATGTAAAAGACAAACGTGGAAAAGTTATTAGAATTAATCCTGATGGAAGCATTCCAAAAGACAATCCTGATTTTGGGCCAAGTGCGATTAAAGGTTTGTTTGCCATTGGTATTCGTGCCTCGCAGGGCCTGGCCATACACCCAGAAACGGGCGATATTTGGTTTAGTGAACATGGTACAAATCAAGGAGATGAACTGAATATTCTGAAGCCAAGCGCAAACTACGGATGGCCAAATGTTACTACAGGCAGTTACCGAACGGATTACCAACCAAAAACTATTCCAGGAGCTACTTTTACCGACCCAGTATATTCATGGGATCATACTGTGGCACCAACCGGGCTGACCTTTTACTCAGGCGCTGAATTTCCATTATGGAAGGGAAATCTGATTGTGCCCGGATTGAGTAAAGGCAGCTTGTGGAGAATGGTGGTTGATGGTGATAAAATCATAAGTGCCGAAGAACTATTCATCAATAGCAGGGTGAGGTTAAGAAAAGCAGTAGTTTCACCCGCAGGTCAACTCTATTTACTTTCAGATGAAGAAGACGGCAAACTAATTCGGGTGTTTAACGGTAAGCGTTAAGAAGAGGAGTAGAGAGGCGTGATTCTCTAAGAAATTGGCGGACTTTGTAAATACACACAAACATCTTGGAAAAGTCTGAAATAGCTATGTTTTATACACGCTGTTGTTTCAAATTGGTTTTCTACTGGTTCAAGTTTGCAATCTGATCTGTTTATTCTAAAATTTAAAGTCTTTTATCGGTGAAGAAATGTCCACTAAAGTTCCGTTCGGGTCTTTCAATAGTAGTCGTCTTTGTCCGTAAAACGTGTCTTTCGGTTCGCTAATAATTTCAAATTTTTCCGATTCGGCAATTCTAAATATTTCGTCCACATTGTTAACTACAAATGTCACATAGAATCCTTGTAGATTGTTTTGAAAATCTTTCGGAACAATTTCATTCGTTCGGTCAATTATTCCTGTAAGCTCCCCCAAAACTAGTAC
>NZ_JSVA01000011.1:0-66207 GCF_001267955.1 Roseivirga seohaensis subsp. aquiponti | reverse complement strand
ATGACCCATTGGCTATTAATATTTATCCTTGTAAAACTGTATCGCTTATTTAGGACGGGACAAAGGTTATTTAACCTTCTATTACTGATTCGGCTAATACGATTACGTTGTTATTCAAAACCTCAACAACACCACCGTCAATGATCAAATTCTCTACTTTACCTGAGGCAGTAATGCTTACTCGCCCTTTGCCTAAAGCACTAATCATTGGAGCGTGATTCGACAATACTTGGAATTCGCCTTCTGCACCAGTAAAAGTAGCAGAACTCACTTCGCCTTCAAATACTTTTTTATCTGGTGTTACGATTTCGAGCAACATAGTCATTACGATTTAGAAGCCTCAGCCATCAATTTCTCACCTTTCGCTCTAGCTTCTTCAATTGTTCCTACAAGGTTGAAAGCTGCTTCTGGAAGATCGTCATGCTTACCATCCATGATTTCGTTGAAACCTTTAATGGTGTCTTTAATGTCTACCAAAACTCCTTTAAGACCAGTAAACTGCTCTGCCACGTGGAATGGCTGCGAAAGGAATCTTTGCACACGTCTTGCACGTGATACGATCAATTTATCTTCATCAGATAGTTCGTCCATACCAAGAATGGCGATAATATCTTGAAGTTCTTTATAACGCTGAAGTGTTTCTTTTACTCGCTGTGCACAATTGTAGTGCTCATCGCCAAGAATGTCAGCAGTCAAAATTCTTGAAGTTGAATCCAATGGATCTACTGCAGGGTAAATACCAAGCTCAGCAATTTTTCTTGAAAGTACAGTAGTAGCATCCAAGTGAGCAAATGTTGTTGCCGGAGCAGGGTCAGTTAAATCATCCGCAGGTACGTAAACGGCCTGTACTGAAGTAATTGAACCACTCTTTGTCGATGTAATTCTTTCTTGCATGGCTCCCATTTCAGTAGCCAATGTTGGTTGGTAACCTACCGCAGATGGCATACGACCTAAAAGGGCCGATACCTCAGAACCCGCTTGGGTAAATCGGAAGATATTATCAATAAAGAATAGAATATCTTTTCCTTGTCCATCGCCATCACCATCACGGAAGTACTCAGCGATAGTAAGACCTGAAAGGGCTACTCTTGCTCTCGCACCTGGAGGCTCGTTCATTTGACCGAACACGAAAGTTGCTTTAGACTCGGCTAATTTTTCTTGATCTACTTTTGAAAGATCCCAACCGCCTTCTTCCATTGAATGCAAGAAATCGTCACCGTAGGTTACAATTCCTGACTCAATCATTTCGCGAAGCAAGTCATTTCCTTCTCTAGTTCTTTCACCTACACCAGCAAATACAGAAAGTCCACCATGACCTTTTGCAATGTTGTTGATAAGCTCTTGGATCAATACTGTTTTTCCAACACCAGCTCCACCAAACAAACCAATCTTACCCCCTTTTGCATAAGGCTCAATAAGGTCGATTACTTTAATTCCTGTGAATAATACTTCGGTTGAAGTAGATAGATCTTCGAATTTAGGAGCAGCCCTGTGAATAGGTAATCTTCTGTCTCCTTTTGGTTGTGGAATACCATCAATGGCCTCGCCTACTACATTGAACAAACGACCTTTGATATCGTCTCCAATTGGCATAGCGATTGGTTTTCCAGTATCTGTAACGTCAGTACCTCTTGTTAAACCTTCAGAAGAATCCATCGCAATGGTTCTTACACGGTTTTCACCTAAATGCTGCTGACATTCTAAAACAATTTTTTGACCGTTTTCTTTGGTCACTTCCAATGCATCAAGGATGTTTGGTAATTTTGATCCTTCAGCATCGAAGCTAACGTCCACTACTGGCCCAATAACCTGGGTGATCTTTCCAATATTTGCCATTCTTAATTTTTTTATCTAGATAGGAAAAATGCGGTTTACTTTTCTTGGCGCAAAGGTAGGTCTAATCTCGATTAAACCAAAGGCTTATAAAGAAAATGGAAGTCAAAAATATGGGCGCTTACCTCATAGAAAAGCAGACGACCAAATTGCAAGTGAAATTAGGTTTATAGAATCATCAATTTTTGAGCGAAATCCTAAATACCGTTCCTACATCGGTATGAGATGATTTTACATAGATTTTCCCCATGTGGTAGTTTTCAATAATTCGTTTTACTAAGGTTAAACCTAAGCCCCAGCCGCGTTTTTTGGTAGTAAACCCTGGCTTAAATACTTCCTTTATCTTGCCTTTCGCTATTCCTTTTCCGTCATCGGCAATATCTATAAACACCATTCCTTCCGATTCTTGCCCAACGGTTACGGTTATTTTACCAATCCCGCTCATAGCATCAATTCCGTTTTTCACAATATTTTCGATGACCCACTCAAACAGAGGTCGATTCATTTTGGCCACCAAGTGTGGCGAATCAGCATCCACAACAAACAGCACTTTAGAAGAAACACGCGGTTTCAAATAAGCAATCACTCCTTCAATTACTTCAGACACCTCCTCATCTTTCAATATTGGTTTTGAACCAATGTTTGAAAAACGAGCGGTAATCATTTCGAGGCGTTGAACATCTTTATTCAGTTCGGTAATGATCTCCTGCCTGTTCTCCATTTGCGGAAGCTCTCTTAAATATTCTACCCAAGCCATTAATGAAGAAAGGGGGGTTCCGAGTTGGTGTGCAGTTTCTTTGGCCAAACCTACCCAAACACGGTTTTGTTCAGCTTTTCTGGAATAGCTAAAAGCCAAATAAGCTATGAATGCAAAGATGGCAATTACCGAAAGTTGAATATACGGGTAAGCGCTCAGTTGACGTAAAAGCCTAGAATTTCGGAAATAGACATATTGAATACTTACAATTTTACTTCCAGGTCGGTCTCTGATCAAAATAGGTTGAGGATCGTTTTCTTCTTTCATTTGATCGAGCATCTCATTCAGATAATCATCAGCTTGCTTTTGGTTATAGGATTCCTCTACCTCAATATTTCTTGTGGTGAGAATCTCGTTAGTAGCTGAATCAAGAATGATAACTGGCAACGAGTTATCTGGCCTAATAATATTGTCGGTAATAAAATTGAGTGACGCAATATCTGCTACGGTAGAAAACTCAACAGCCTTGGCCCAAAGCTCAATGTTTTCTCTTTCTCTTTCTTTTAAAATATTCACCAACTGTGTGGTGTAAATAATTGATCCCACTCCAATAATAGCCGCCACCACCAATACAATATATTTTATAGTGGATTGATTGGTGTAGAAGTCAATACTTAAAGAACCCTTAAACGGATTTTGCATTTTGAAATGTAATGAATTTCTAGACTTATGAACGCATCTATTCTATAGGCTGGTATGAACTCTTAACTCAATTTGTTCTGTCTTCTAGCGAAAAGTGCGAATAGCCAACAACATAATACCTACTAGCAATAATACAGAAAAGCCGAACAGGAGCTGGTAATAGTTAGCGCCAATAGCCCATTGGTTTTGGAAAACCAAAATAACTTCTGTAAAAACAAACCCTATCCAAAAAAGTATAAGTCCCAATTTTCTAATCACTGAACGCATTGGAAACAATTCAACCGAATTAAACCAAGCAAATAAAAATGGACTTATAATACCCAAGAAGACAAGGTGCAAATAGGCGATAACATAATTTCTTACCTCATAACCCAAAGTAGCAACCGATGGAACTGCGGAAATTGCTTGTAGTAAAATCTTCAATATAAAACCTAAAAACACTAAGCAAAAAACAACTTTGGCCGTGTTCCCAATCTTCAGTTTAAAGGTTGGCCAAACTTCTTTAAGCATTTTAACTAAATAGCCCAGCCCCACCAATTGGGCAATTCCTGCGATTCCGCCAATAATATAAATAACCGTAGGTGGTGTCATCCAAAGGGCAGAAAGCATTATGCCAAGCACGCAACCAATGTTCATTAGCCAAAGAAAACGCTGGACAGCAATTACATTAATCGACACATTCAATTTAAAGAGTAGCCAAAAGAACAAGCCAAACAGAATGAAGAAAAAGGCACCATTATATAGAAAGTGTAGGTAAAAATAGATTGCCATAAAATACTCATCTGACCCTGGCCCGATTAGAGCTATAATTGGCCCTAAGGAAAAAGGGCCGATGGTTGATATGGCCAAATAAACAAGCCCAGCCCTTAGAGATTTCCTAACCAAGTCTGGCAAACGCTTAGATTCACGCCAAACCCAAACGACCCATAAATAGGACAGTATAATATGTAGGGTAGAAAAGATAATAGATAGTGTAGCATAGCCTTGAAAAGGGAAGGTAAACATCATGCCCAACACCGCTAATTGAAAGAAGAGAAATAGAATGCTGAACTTCTTCTTTACCTTATTTTGGAAGAGCATAAAATGGACTCCAGCCATTAGGGCATTAAAAATCCAGCCTAATAGAATAATATGAGAGTGCGTATGTAGTAAATACTGATAATTCAACCCTGTAATTGGCTGAAAAAACAGCAGCCTTAACAGCAAACCAAAGACAGCCGAGATGATAAAGAAACCCAACGCTACTCTCCATATGGTATTTGCCTGCAACACTACCTCAACTCTGCATCTAAGTCATTCAGAAAATTATCAATTACGCCTTGCTTTACATGGTCCATCACTACAATTTTCCACCAATTTACATCTGAACCATGAGAATCGGGAACGAGCAAGTATTTGTTGGCCAAAGCAGGAGATACATACTTGCCTCGAATGGTGACAATATTCATTTTTGGATTGCGGAAATACTCTACTCCTCGCTCGTCAAGATTTCCGCAAAGGCGGTCGGTTTTAGAGAGCAACTGCTTAATCTTGGCTTTCCACCCATCAGAACCATAAGTACGCATTATCATCCAAACGGCTATGGCATTGGCGCCAGAACGGCTCCCCACAAGAGTATAATCTTTTCCTTTTACGTAATTAGCCTCTTCTGTAAGGGCATATTCCATAAAGCCTTTTCGGGTTAAATAAATACCCGTACCATAAGGAGATTGAAGCATTTTATGTCCGTCTAATGTAAAGGAATTGATCTTTGGGTTCTGAAAAGTATAGTCAAGATTTTCAGTAGCAAAAGGGTAAATATAACCACCAAAAGCACCATCAATATGTACCATATAATTGGCGCCTAAATCATCGAACCAGCCAGTGATTTCGTTGATGTCATCCACTGAACCAAACATAGTGGTTGACATGTTCATAATGACAATAAAATGCTTTACTCCATCCTTTCTAGCGTTTTCAACACAAGCTTCAATACTCGATTTGGTTACCCTTCGGGTGGTGTCATCTACTTTAGAAACGTAAGATTTTAAGCTCAGTAAATTGCAAGCCTTCGGCATTGAATAATGTGCGTCTTCAGAAAAAACAACGCCAATTTCGCTGGCCTTCACATTAAATTCTACTTCGAAATAACGCTTTAAAATCCATATGGCTTGAATATTTGCTTCTGTTCCTCCAGAAGCCACATAGCCATCAAACTCTTCATTTCCACCTTCAAAAATCTGTTGGGCACAAAGGTCAATTAGCTCTTTCTCAATTTTATGAGTGCCCTCAAAAGCTGCTTCCGATTCATTTAAAGTATGGCAGCCAATATGATTTGGGTTGGCAATTAAGGCAGAAAGAAAAGGAGCATCTTTCAAAAATGGAGCATCATTATAAAACACTTCGGTATCCAAATAAGAGGCAGGCAAGCCTAAAACTGGTTTTTCTCTGTAGTCTAAATTTTGCTCTAAAGCGTCAAAAACGATTTTCTTAATTTTCTGATGTGAGTAACTTTCCCAATACATAAATTCAATTTCTACTAAGCCCCAAAGTTCTGTCTTTTTGAACAAGGACAAACATTGTAACTAAGAAAACTAGAATAATAAGGCCATTTATCATTCCAGCCCATTTTCTAAGAAGGAAGAACTCCTGCAAATCCGCGAAAATTCTGACGGCTACTGAAGCCTGAAAAACCACCATCCAAAACCAAAGTATTGAATGAAAACGATGTCCGGTTTTGTTCAGTAAACTCGGAAAAATGATTGGTCCATGAGCGAAGATCATAGAAATGGCGAAGCCCAAAAAATAGCTGTGTAAAAGGGCATCGAAAGCAAAAGCACCCGAACTAACGAAGACCATAAATAAGCCAGAAGCAAAAAGCCAAACGTAGCCCAAAGTCAGGCAAACGCCTGTATATAAGTAATGTCCTTTCTTTTTTAGAAGAATTCGAGCCAAATCAAACCGAAGCAGCCATAAGGCTAAACCTGCAATACCCGAAGCAACTACAGTTCTACCCATGCCGTGATAAGGCAACATAAACCCAATTAAAGTCGCTATGAGCAATCCAACCAACAGGTATTTACTCCACATTTTAAGAGGCAAAAAACGCGATAACTCTAATCTTTCACCCACAATAGTAAAAAGGATAAAAGCGATCCACCAAGGGAATACGGTAGGATAAAAATGGGTTTTAAGCAGCAGAACATTTCCTGCTAGCCAGCACATGGCTCCGATTAACATCAAAAGTATGTAGTTTTCTTGGCTCTGCTTGGCCAAGAATATATAGATGCATACTAAACCAATACTTGCTACAATCTGAAGCAGATAACCTAGATACGCTTGATTAAATAAAAAAGCCAAAACACTTAGACCAGAAGAAGCTGGTACTAAAAATGCCCAGTTCCTTTTTGTGGCCACGGCCTTTTCAAAACAAATGAGCGAACCCAAAAAACCACCAAGCATTAACACGCCATGAAAACCCGCCATGCCATATACTGGAATATTCCAGCCAATACGCAGCCAACCCGACAAGAGGCCAGATACAAGTCCAACAACTGCGAAAAGAATAAAAGCGATTCGTTTAAGCATCATTCATCCTGAATTACTCTCAAAGCTATTTTAAAACCTCATCACCATTCGTGACTTTGGTCAGCAAAATCGATGATTTGACTCATAAGTTAAAGCTGTTCTACCTTATAATAGAGGTTTGAGAAAGTAAAAAACCACCCAAGGGGTGGCTTTCTAAGTTTGACTCTATATTACCTCAACCAATATATAGTCAGTCATCTTCAATTTTATAACCAATGAGTCCGTAGACACAAAAGGTGTATTTCTATTTTACTATGGCTAATTCTACTCGCCTGTTTTTTGCCCTACCTTCTTTAGTACTATTATCAGCTCTTGGATTGGCTATACCAAAGCCTTCGGCAGAAATCCTATTTTCAGTAACCCCTTTTGAAATTAGATATTCTTTTACTGAATTAGCTCTTTCCTTGGATAGTTGAAGGTTAGAGTCTGCATTCCCACTATTATCAGTGTACCCTCTTACCGCTAATTTAAGATTGTCGTTTTCTCTAAAAAGAGCAGCTACTTTATCTAAAGAAGTCAATGAGCTTTCCATTAAATTGCTACTGCCACTACTAAATGATATTTCCTCTGTTGCCATAATTAAAACTTTTGCAATCTGAGCTTCAGCTTCTTTTCTCTTCGTTTCTTCTCTGGCCAACCTTTCAAGTTCTTGCAATCTCAAACGCTCTATTTCAATTGCTTCCCTTTCTCTTTTCAATCGCTCCTGTTCCTGCTGCTCGGCTTGTAGTTTGGCCAATCTTTCTTTTTCTATCTTGGCCAGCTCATCGGACTTTACTTTAGCGAAAAGCGCCTGATATGCGGCTTCAGCATTTAGGTTTATTTCCTTCCGCTTGCCTTCTTCTAAGCTTCGGAAATAGCAAAGAGCCTTTTCTCGGTCTTCCAGTTTCACCAAGTTTTCATCATAAATACCTTGGTCAATAATGTAGTTTACTACTTCTTCTCCGGCTAGAGCACAGTCTTCTTTAACTTTGGTATCCAATTTAAGGTGAAGCCCAAACTCATTGAAGCCATCGGCCAAAAATGGAGTGTCTTTCTGCCCGAAATCATAATTGTAGGTAAACAGTATTTTCGGGAAAATCTGAACTCCCAGCCCTGCCGACACACCAAAGTTGTCGCGGTAACCCAAAGTGGCCATGAACTTATCTCTAAAATTCATTTCACCCATTACATCGAGTTCTGCGCCAATAGTTTCTCTGATTCTCACACCTCCATAGGGAGTAAAAGTAAGGTCTGGATTAAGTGTGAACGCATACCGAACTCCTCCAATAAAATCAGGGGCATTGTCGTCATTGATTCGCACATAGGCATCATCTGACAGGCTTTGGTTGATAAGTGTAGGCACTGCCATATCGATCCCCAAATTACCCTTTCTATAACTAACCGAGAGGTCTAAACTGAGAGAACTTCCGTTTTGTCCTAAAAGATCGAGCAGCACATTATCGGCTGGGCTTTCCGGGTTTACTCTGTCTTCGTTCAAGCTAAATAGAGATAACCCCAGCTGTGCGCCAATTGAAAGGCCTTCTTTTCCTTCTCCAAAAAGCTTATATCCCATTCCTCCAGATATTTTTACCTGGCTAGTAAAGCCAATGTCGGCTGTGGTAACATTCCCACTAAAAGCCATTTTGTTTTTCACTGCCGTACTGTAAGCCAAAGCAAAGTTCTTAGGAGAACCCACCAGACCCCCAAACTGGTCTCTGTAAACAAAGCTTACATAACGGTTCTCCTGAAAAACTGTGCTTGATGGGTAAGCCAAGCTTCCTGAATAATAATATTGATTGAACAACGGTACTTGTTGTGCCTGTGCGCTATTGGCTATCAAAGCCAAGGTAAACGCAAGGATGAAGATGTTTCTTAAGTTTTTCATTTGCTTTTGCATGACTTTGATGTTTATCTGTTTCTAATTATAGTTAAGAAGCCTTTAATGGTTCTGGCTGGCGTGGTGGACAGGGCATCTGCATAGATGAGAATCTCATAGTAATAGGTTCCTTCTGGCACTGG
The DNA here is from genome assembly GCF_001267955.1 of Roseivirga seohaensis subsp. aquiponti. Taxonomy (NCBI): domain Bacteria; kingdom Pseudomonadati; phylum Bacteroidota; class Cytophagia; order Cytophagales; family Roseivirgaceae; genus Roseivirga; species Roseivirga seohaensis. Next base: position 57,410 of record NZ_JSVA01000011.1, on the reverse strand, counting down.
GTTATCCTTGAATGTTCCTGCCCAATCGTTGGAGTAATTCACCTTACTATAGATGAGTTTTCCGCCTTGGGCGAAAATTTTCACTTGGTTGAACGGATTGTCGAGCAAGTCTTCAATCACCCAGGTTTCGTTGACTCCGTCACCATTTGGCGAGAATACGTTTTTCACATCGGCACCTGGTTCGTTCTGAGTGTACTCCCTCACCGGTTCGGCCACCACATCTTCAATAGTTATGCTGAAGGTTTGCTCGAAAGTAAGCCCGCCTGCATCGGCTACTTGCACACGAATGCTTCGGCTTGCTCCATCTTCAAAATCTATGGCACCAGCACTGCTTAATGTGTTTCCACTAATGGCAAACTGCGCGTTATCGGCATCGCCAGCACCAGCAATTAAGCTATAGCTAAAGCTGTCTCCATTGTCTGGGTCGAGTGATATGAGCTGCCCTACTTCTTGGGCTTCATCGGCTTCTTCGATGGTGGCATTGGTAAGGCTCAGGGTAAATGGTGCTTCGTTTACATTGGTCACCGTAATTTCAAAGGTCTTGGCAAAGATTCCGCCTTCTCCATCGTTGGTTTCAATACGAACAGAATAGCTGGCTTTATCCTCAAAGTTGAACGAAGTGTTATTCGTTTTTAAGGTTGAACCCTCTAGCGTGAAGCTCGCATTGTCCGAATCGCCAGCGCCACTTACCAATGCATAAGTATGAGTGTTAGTAACATCAGCATCAGTTGTAGACAATGATCCGACTGTAGCATCCAGCGCATTGTTCTCTGCAATAGAACTTGCACTTAAAGTGATGTCGGTTGGGAAGTTATTGAAGTCATCGTTAACGATGGTTACCGTGGCTTCATCACTGACATCAACCCCCAAGGCAGTGCTTAGCCTGCTCATTGAAACGGTTAGTGTTTCATTGGCCTCAATAACCAGATCATTGGTTGGAGTTACGGTAAAGGTTTGTGTTTCTCCGGCTGTTCCGGCAAAGATCAGCGTTTTACCCGCAACGGCTGTGTAGTCGCTATCGGCTAGTGTTGCTGTTCCATCTGTTGTATTCACTTCTACCGTGAACCCGCCCTGAACAGCATTGTCTAGGGTAGCCGTAATTGTAATGGCTCCGTCTCCTTCATTTCCGCTGACATCGGCAAAGGTTACTGCCGCGGTATCATCGTTCTTGATCGTCAATACGGCCTGATCTGTGATCACTACATTGGCTGTGGTTCCAGCCAAGTTGCTCAAAGAAACGGTAAAGGTCTCATCGACTTCGAGTTTACTATCAACACCCGGAGCAATATCCAGCTTTTGAACCTCACCATCGGTTCCGATGAAGGTTAATGTAGTTCCTCTAACAGCAGTGTAGTCTCCATCGGCCACCGTAGCCGTGCCATCGGTAGTCGATAGATCAACTGTAAATCCGCCTTCAATAGTCCCTTCAAGTGTAGCTGACACTAAGAAAGACTCTCCGTCTTCAAACTGGCTTATATTTTCGAAGGTCACTTTTGCATCGTTGTTTACAATGGTATAAGTGAACACTGTATTGACGCCCAAGCTAGCACCAGAGGCGTTGGATAGCGCAATCACTACCGTCTCATTTTCCTCAATAAGTGCATCGTCAACAATTGTCAGGTCTATCGTTTTGCTTAACTCTCCTGCTGCAAAACTGAGCGAACCATTGGCAAGCGTGTAATCTACTCCTCCTGTGGCTGTACCTGTTATTGTATAGTCAACAGTGGCAGCAGAAAGACCAGCCTGATCCAGGTTCACCACAATGCTACTGCTGGTCACTGATTCTGCATTACTTTGGGCCGTTGTGTTGAATGAAACTACAGGCACATCATCGTTTAGAATGGTTATTGTCGCCTCATCAGTAATCGTCACCGTATTATTGACCCCTGTTATCAGATTGTCCATACTTACTGTCAGGGTCTCATTGACTTCTACATCGATATCAGTAGTTGGGGTGATGATAAATGTCTGGATCTCTCCTGCTGTACCTACAAAAGTGATGGTTTCGGCAGTCACAGCAGTGTAATCCGTACCTGCCTCGGCAGTTCCATTGCTTGTGCTTACATCTACCGTAAAGCCGCCTACTACAAATGCGTCAGAAGTTAGGGTAACCGTAATAGCACCATCATCTTCATTGGCCGATACATCGGCAATAGTAACTGTGGCTGAACATCCTTGGGTATCATTCTCGATAGTCCAATTATGCTCATCAATCAATGATTGTCTTGCTTCGGTACCTGCGCAGTATTGAAGGCCTGCGACCCCAAACTCAACATCGTTCTTTACCTCTTGCGCAGCCCAACCGATTAGCGTAGCATCATAATTAGCCACGGACAAACCTGAGTTATCTAAAATCGCATAGAGGTTCTCAATGTTAGTTATGTCCCAAGTGCTCAGGTTTTGGTTAAATGCAGTGGCATTCTCAAACACACTACTCATGCTGCTCAAACCATCGGCAAATACCCATTCACTTATATCCTGATTGAATACTGTGGCGTTTTTAAACATGCTGTTCATGCTTGTGGCCGCACTCATATCCCACTCACTGATGTCCTGATTGAACATGGAAGCTCCCCTGAACATACTGCCGAAACTGGTTACTGAGCTTACATCCCAGCTTCCAATATTCTGATTAAAGGACTCGGCATTTTCGAACATAGAGCTCATGTCTACAATATTGCCAGTCTCCCACGATGAAATGTCCTGATTAAAGGCCACTGCCTCATAGAACATCTGGTTCAGCCTATCAGCATTAGGGAACCTCCATGAGCTAATGTCCTGGTTAAATAGTCTGGCATCTCTGAACATGGCCGTAAGGTTTTCGGCACTGGTCGGCTGCCAGTTGCTTATGTCTTGGTTAAAGGCATGGGCATCTTCGAACATACGTTCCAATTTAGTAGCATTGGAAACATCCCAGTTGCTGATGTTTCCATTAAACGTATCGTTATTCTGGAACATGGCTTGGAAGGTTTCCACCTTACTCACATCCCAAGAGTTAAGGTCTTGGTTAAAGGCATCGGCATCATTGAACATTGCATTCATTCTGGTAACGTTACTCACATCCCAGCCATTGATGTCCTGATTGAATGCTTTGGCATCGTCAAACATGTTCGACATATCCGTTACACCACTCACATTCCAGCCTGTTATGTCACCATTGAATAGCAAGGCATTATCGAACATCTTATCCATTTTATTCACGCTGCTCACATCCCATGAATTGAGATCCTGATTGAACACTGCTGCATCAGCGAACATGGACGACATCAATGTTACCGAGCTTACATCCCAAGCATCAATTGGTTGATCAAAACTCTGAGCATAGTAGAACATATAAGACATGTCTTGAACAGTTGATGTATTCCAATTGGAGATGGATGTATTGAAGTTTCCTGCTTGAGCAAACATGTATGACAGGTCGGTTACTGCACTGACATTCCAGCCGCTAATGTCTCCATTAAAATCGCTCTCTTTAAACATTTCAGACATATCGGTGATGTTAGCAACATCCCAAGATGTTAGGTCTGGGTTACCGATGAAGGTTCTCTCGAACATGCGTTTCATTGAGGTCACCTGCGTAAGGTTTGGCGCATCAGTAGCATTGATATCGAAATCGGCAGCGACAAATGCTCCTTCCATACTTTTCCACTCAATATCACCCCATTGTTCAACAGACCTCAGTCTGGAGAAAGACAATTCAAACTGTGGAAACTGCCCACTTATCTTAACCGTGTAAGTACCCTCTGCCACGTAAGTATGCGAGGCAGCACCGGTCAGGTCAGTTTCGACAGCACCGTCACCCCAATCAATGTCATAGAGATAAGTGTGACTTCCAAGAGTATTGAAGAATGTTCTGGAACGGTTTACATCATTGCTGGTTATCTCCCAAGTGGTAATGAATGGTCTCGGCTCTACAGTCATTTGGCCATTAACTAAGTTGATATTATAGTTAGTTGCGGCACCACCAGAAAGCGTGATATCATAAGTCCCAATTGGACTAGACGCATTGGCTACAGTAGAAGCGGTCGGTTCTGTAATATCTGCTTTGGTATCTCCGTTTGCAAAGCCTGAATAGCTAATGGTTAATTCAGGATTTTCTTCACCATAGGCTTTGGACTTGTCATCAGCAGTGGCTGTTAAAGTCGCTTTACCAATGGTCAGGTCCGCACTAACAAAAGTGATCCTGTAATCAGGATTGAATAAGCTACCCTGCAAGGCATATGTGCCGACATCTTCCCCCTCAACCCTGGTAATTCCTCCACTCAGTTCGTCTCCATTTTCTAAAGCCCCTTCAGTAATGCTGTAGTTGAAAGTAGGGTCCGCATCGCCATAGGTTTTGGTTGCAGCCTCTGCTGTTATCGTCAGGCTTCTTTGTGAAATTGTGAATACTCCTGGAACAGCCGTTATTTCATAATTGTCTGCATCTGCACCATCAGTTAGGTTTATGGCATAAGTACCCGGTGCTTCACCAGCATCTCTGCTTACGGTCACCACTTCATCACTACCTACAATACTTCCGGTTGTTACTGTATAATTCAGGATTGGATCAGTATCGCCTACACTCTTGCTTGCATCAGTGGCAGTCAATTCAATGGCCTTCTTGCCTATGGTTATAGTGCCTTGAACTTGTCTTGATTGATACTCTGCATCTTCAGCCAAGCTGACATTAACGGTAATCTCACCCGCATTGCCCAAAGTCACAGTAGAACCATTGATAGCTGCTCCTGTCTGGTCATTGTTGAAAGTGTAGTTAATTGCTCCTGAAGAATTAGTGTTTGCAGATAGAATGAAATCAGCATCACCGTAAGTCTTGGCAATATCGCTTAAAGATAAAGCCGGGGTTTTCTTGTCTACTGGTCCTAAAACAGTACTTTCTACGGTGGCACCATCAACCTTACCATCGTTTGGAGTCACTTCGAAGCTAAGATATTTGCCAGCATCTGCTACGGTCAAAGTATAGGTAACTGAGGTTGCCCCATTTATTTCAGTTTTGCCTGAACCCGAAAGATCATCATATCTGTACCACTTATAGTTAGAGTTATCTGGATCCGATTCCAAATCGATGAAGTTGTATAGTCCGCGCAATGAAGCACCAATAGTTGGACTAGTTACAACATCCACACCAACCGATTTCACGATAGGAGCCGTATTGCTTGCCAGCACTGTTACTGTGAACTTTTGGGTTTCAGTACCTCCATTCCCATCATCTAAAGTCAGTACTACATCATGCTCACCAATATTGGCTGAAGTTGGGTTACCCGATAACACAAACCCATTTACCGATAACCAATCTGGCCCAGTGGTTTTAGTGAGTATTGGCACATCGTTGTTCAGGTCTTCATAAGTGATGGTATAGCTATAAGCTGCATTATCCATCACAGATGTCAAAGCATCTGAAGTAAAGGCTGGTGGAATATTGGTGACTCCATCATTGATAAGAATTGGACCAAAGTAAGTGCTTTCTTTGGCTGTACCTGCCAGGGTTCCATCGTTCGGAGTTACCTCAAAGCTTACAAACTTGCCGTTGTCGTCATTAGTGACCGTATACAAATTCGAAGTTGCCCCGTTGATCGCTGTTTTGCCAGTTCCTACCGCATCATCTGCTCGGTACCATTGGAAGGTTGTACCCGATTCAGCATCATCATTCTGATCGAAATAAGTGTACGAACCTTCCAGTACCCCATTAACAACCAAAGATTTTTTAATACTTACCCCTTGAGCTACAGGTGCTACATTGGCCTCTTTTACCGTAAAATTCCATGTGGTCTCATTGGTCAATCCAGTAGAATTGTTGTCATTTGCATCTACAAAAGCAGTAGCATCGAAGGTGACTGTATAGAACTCCCCTTCCAAAAGATCGGAAGCTGGGTTGATGGTTACATCGGTTCCCAAAATAGTCACCTCGGCAGAAGTAACATCAATTACTGTGGCTGTTCCATTAACCGGAGTCAAGGTAATGTTTCCAGTTCCCGCAGTAACATCTTCACTCAGAGTAAGGCTCAGGTTGGCGTCTTTTAAAATATCAATCGCTCCATCGACTGGGGAAGTGCTGACCAAGGTTGGTATAACAGCTGCCTCTACGGGACCGGCATAAGCCGCTAAAACTCTTGTTCCGGCATCGGTTCCATCGTTTGGTGTTACCGCAAAAGTGATATACTTGCCCACTTCAGAAGAAGTCAGGGTAAACGTGCTTGACGTTGCGCCTGAAATGGCCGTTCTGTTTGAACCAGTAGCATCATCGGCCACAAACCATTGGAGTGCAGAACCAGATTCGGCATCGGTATCTGCATCGCTATAGTTATAAGAACCTGTAAGCTCCAGATTGGCTTCTAAGCTGCCAGCAATGCTTAAGCTACTAGCCACTGGTGCCGTATTAGGCTGGCTTGCCGTGGTAAAGCTGATCACCGTAGGATCAGTAATCGCTTCTGTTTTCACTCCATTATTACTAACAAAAGCTTCATCATCAATCAATACATAATAAGCTGTATTGTAGGCCAGATCGCTGGACGGGTTGATGGTCACTTTAGAACCACTGTAAATCAAGGTGTTGGCAGGGAAAGTCTCTACTAGATTATCATTGGCATCATAAAGTACCACATTGTTGGTGGCTGTGCCACTTTCTCCAAATAAATAAGGTTGAATGTTTTCGCTGTAGGTCAACACTATATTACTGTTTACAGCAACACCCGTTGCGCTCGTGGCTGGCTCAATACCTATTAATGTTGGCGTGGTTGGCGCTGCCAATGTGGTAAAACGCCATGTAGTAGGGTCTGAGATGCCAACATGAAACAATGCGTTTTCATATGACACGATAAAACCGTCATCAATGAGCACATAGTATTCTGTGCCAGGTTCCAGTTCATCATCATCAAACTCAAATTTGATATAGTTTTCGTCATCGCCATAGTCTAAGTCTCTATCATTCTGGCCATCATATTCAATAGTTTTGATTAGTTCGTCATTGGCTGCTTTATATATTCTAAAGGAACCCAACGGATCTCTTTCTAGGCCTACTCCTATGCTTGTAAAGAGTTTAAAATCAACTTCAGAATCGGCTACATAAGTGGTACTTCCAGTGGCTGGGAAAAAGCTGGTAATGATGTTTTCATTGAAACTCTCTGCTTTAAAAGCAAGGGTTGTATTATCATCAATGGCTTGAATCACTTTTGTACCATCTAAACTGGTGATCAGCCCTTGAGGATATTGAATATAATATTCAACCCCTGCCTCCCAGTTTTGTGAAAGTTCTAACTGAGCCTGCAAAGGCCTACCACTATTTTTTATTCTCGCAGTAGAGATATCTAAAGTTTCAAATAGGCTATTATCACTAGTACGATAAATACTAACTTGTCCTGAGCCAATAGCAATTTGTTCATTGAACTGAATATTTAAGAATGGAAAATCTATCTGGGCATCGCGAGTAGCACTTGGGGAAGTAGCAGCCACAATAAGAGGTATTACTTCTTCCGCTTCTGTAGTAAAACTCCAAGTGTTTTTGTCAGAAATCCCAGCGAATGCAATACCTGACCCATTTTGAAAAGCGGTGTTTGGAATGGTGATGTAATACTCCGTATCTAGTTCAAGATTGGTATCGCCCAATACTATGGTAGCCGTTTGATCATCTACTGTAACCAATATAGAATTGACAGCGACATCTACCAGCAGCTCATCATCTGAGGCTCTTCTTACTTCAATATTTCCCGTACCTTTTACAATGGCCTGATCGAAGGTGATGCTGATTTCAGGAGAAATGTCAACATCTAATTCGTCATCGGCTGGAAATAGGTTTGTAACCAACGGGGCTGGTGTGCCCAAAGTAAGTTTGACTATCTGAGATGTCTCCTCGCATTCACCCTTAGTGACCACCACAAAATATTCGGATTGGTCGAGATCTTCAGTAAGGTTGCTGATGGTTAGCGAAGCGGTAGTGGCACCGGAAATATAATTATCGGATTGAGGGTCTGTTCCAGATTTCAGGGATGTTACACCAGAGTGTTTCACAAGTGTACCTGAGTATCCACCAGCAAATACCTGTCCGTTTAAAACAGATATTGTCCTTTCCCTATACCCAGAGGCATCTGTTTGTGATAGTGTGGTTAGGGTATTACCTTCATCAGCGCTGGAATATACAGCGGCTCCCAAAGACTCTTCCTGCACATTGATATAAAGAATATCATCTTCTATATCTAGGTCGTAAACTTGTGATGATAAAAACTGTTCAGCAGCAGGCAGTTCGGTAAAACTATCCCCTCCATCCTTCGAAACAAACACACTAACGCCTCCTGCATAGATAGTACCATCAGAAGCAACCGCCAACTCTGAAATAGATGAAGTGAGGCCACTATTTCCACCTATTCTGGATGTAAAAGTTTCTCCTCCATCAGTGGAAACACTAAACCCACCATTGGAGTTAGCAGCATACACAGTAGAACCTTTCGCATAAACTTCTTCTACGGAATTACTCCCCAAACCATCATTTGTTGTCTTGGTAACAAAACTTTCACCATTATCTGTTGAAATACTCAAACCAGAGTCAGTAGATACATAGATGGCTTCATTGTTAACATAGATGCTATTTACATTATCATCTGCAAGTCCATTATTTGCCTGATTCTTGTAATCGAAAGTTGCCCCATTGTCTGTGGAAATGGCAAGTCCCATGTTGAAAGTGGCCACATACAACACACCATCAAACTCTACTACCTTCCTTGCTCTTCCTGCGATGTTTACATTTTCGGTGAATGACTCACCTCCATCAGTAGAAGTGAATAGTCTTTCAAAGCCTGTTGTTACGTGAATTGTAGACTCATTTGTATTAATATCGGTAATGAGCAATCCTGAAAAATCATAAATCTCTTCTGTTTTGTTTTGGCTTTTGAACCATTGGTAACTCGCTCCGGCAACCTCAGGCACAGAAAAAGTAACACTGCCAGACACAAAGCCTGACTGATCTTCCGGTTGCGTAAGCACCAAAGGTTCACATACCGTATGGAAAGACCAAATGTCTTTATCGGTTAAGGCCAGGTTGCCGGCATTGCTATTGTCTTTTACCAGATCGGCATCTAGGGTGATGTAGTATTGGCTGGAATTGTCTAGCGAAACGCCCGAGGTAATAGAAACGGTGCTACCGTTGATAGTCAGATCATCGGCTGTGAATGTTTGGACCAGAGCATCGGTAGCATAGTTGAATATCTTTAGCTCTCCTGAGCCTTTGGAAACGGTTTTGCTAAACTCGATGCTCAGTTCGGTATCTATGGCTACATCTGTAGTGCCATTGGCAGGGCTAATTGATGTGACTCCTGGTACATCCAGAACAGTTAACAAAAGATCATCTGATTGCTGTTTGCAATCTCCTTTGGTGACCTCCACAAAGTACACCGTTCCATTTTGCTCTAATGCTACTTTACTGATGGTAAGCTTTCGGGTTTTTGCCCCTTCAATCAGGTTAGTAGAGCCACTGGTTTCATCTTCGAGCTTCAGATTACTTCTATAGGTTGAAAGACCTTCGCTTGTACCTACCTCTAGCTGTCCATTATATTCAGAAAGGGATAAAACACTTTTTGTGAATGCGTCCGGAGAGGAGAATTGGCTAAATGTATCTCCCTGATCTGAAGAAACAAAGAGACCTCTGGATGTGCCTACGAAGAGGTCACCAGCGAATTCGTAAATGGCATTCACGAGATGCCCGTTAAAACCATTGGCTTCTGTAATGGTTTTGGTAAAAGACTCACCAGCATCTGTGGAAATAGAAATAGCTCCATCTTTAAAATCTGCTGTTTGTGTACTTACATAAAGCGTATTTCCAGATTTATAAACATCTCGAATACTATTGAAAGCAAGACCATCTGTAATAGTCTTCTGAATAAAAGTAGCTCCATTATCATTTGAAATAAATAGCCCTTCACGGCTTCCTACGTAAAGAGTTTCACCCACCTCATAGAGCACATCAACAGTTCCTGTAACATCCGTATGTTTGTTGAAGTTTGCTCCCCCATCAGTAGAAACAAGCAAGCCGTTTAAAGCTCCGATATAAATAGACCCATCTTCCGCTTTCAGTACCGTATTAGGAATAGGGCTAGTGATTGAGGTGCGTTGAAAAAGTGTTTGGAAACTATTACCTCCATCTTTTGAAATACTCACAGCGGTATTTTTTTGCACCACATAGATGTCATTGTCAAAAACCCGAATCTCATTAATATCATTTATAACCAAACCATGGGCTGTGGTTCTTATCACCTTAGTATTTCCTTCATCAGTGGTATAATAAATACCTGCGGTTGAAGTGGCGTTGTAGATGGTGCCATCGGGTCCCCGATATACGTCTCGGATTGTAAGGTCTCCGGCTATTTTGACTTCATCAAACCCTTCCTCTCTTCTATACCATTGGTAAGACGCGCCTGGAATTTCTTCCACTTCAAATGTCACATTCGTAGATGCAGCAATTATTTTTCCAGCAGGCTGTGTTGGTATCAGATTGGTATAGCTTAGACTAAAGTCATCTGATTTTTGGAACAGTGGTGTACCATAAGTTACAGAATACGCTGTGGTGCCTTCTTCTACAGTAATATTGCCGATGGCATCAGTATCAAATTCTATCCCTCCTTTTTTCCAGGAAAAAGTGTAATGAGCCGAAGCATCATAATCTGGAATCACCTCCTCCAGGTTATTGACAATAATGGTTTGGTGTGAGGCCAAACCATTATTTCCATTAGCAGTCAGGTCTCGCAATTGGTTATCTGCAATATTCTTATGTGTACCATAAGCTGCTACCAAATTAGTGGCATCGTGTGCCGGGGCAGCGCCCATTAGGCTGGTTACTTCTTCCTGAGTTAAAACCTTATCCCAGATGGTAATTTCGGCCATTTTGCCATCCAAGTAATCTTCCAGGCCATTGTCATTATATTTTGCTCCTAAGGTGGCAAACCATCCTTCACCCAAAGGCATATTCAGCGTTCCGCTGTCTTCCATATTACCGTTTAGATAGAGTTTTGTCTCACCTGTAGCATTGTCATAAGTGTACCCTACATAATACCAGGTGTCATTGGACAATGCGGAAGAGTTTAGACGATCGTTGGTACCATCCCATAAGGCTAAACGCTCCGTATCTCTGATGTAAAAACGGCTTAGATTGTCTACATCTGAATCCTGAAAAACCAAGACCTCATTAAAGCCTCCACTGCCAATGTTACTCTCTTTATTCAGCCACATAAACACAGAGCGGCTTTTACCGGCCAACGCATCGGCCAAGCCATTCACTTCAATGGAATTATTCTCCGTTTCTTCAAAATCCAGATAATTCACCTGACTGGTAGTTACCGTCCGGGTTACGGGATCGTTTAAGCACAGGGTTTCGTCAGTAATTTGGTTTACCGTAGTGGCATTGCCATTTACCGTCATAGACCATGTGTCGGTGCTTTGCACAAAGTTTCTGGTGGCTACCAACTCATAATTTCCAGCGGCTACACCGAAAGTATATGCAGGATCAGTTGAAACTTCTACTCCATCCTTTTTCCAACTTATATGTTCGTACCAGTCAATGGCATTAAAGCCCGGAATAGACTGCACATTTTGAAAATCAACCGTGAGGTTATTGACCATTACCCCATCATTGCCTTTGCCTGAGTGGTCTTTTAAAACATCCGTGGCATCATCGCAATCTCCAAAAACCGAGTAATAGCCCACTAGATTGGCATATTTAGGGTGACCATTATTGATTTTGGCCTTCATGGCCTGCCTAATATCAGCTCCTGTCAGCACCTCATCCCATACGGAGATTTCTGCCATGTCGCCATTGAAATGGTCCGTATCATTGGCATTGTCAAATTCCTGACCGAGAGAGTATTTGGAATCAGCTACCGTACTTTGGTTATTCGTGAATCTCTGGTTTTCAATACCATCTACATAAATCACAGTCTCATTGGTGTTTACATCATAGGTATATCCTACATAATGCCAGAGCTGGTCACTCATATTAAAGGAAGCGGAGCGGGCATTGTTTCCATCGTATAACTCCAGATTGTCTCCGTCATTATCAATCCAAAAAATGGCAACATTGCCCCCTGAGCCAGTATTGATGGCAAATAGTACCTGATTATCATTAGCCACATTGGCCTCGGATTTTACCCACATAAAAACGGAACGGCTGGTGCCATTGAGGTCATCCTGAAGCGCGTTCATGTCTACCCAATAATCCTGATCTTTATCAAAGGTGAGCACTCCTGTAACACTGGTTTGGGCGGTGTAGGCAACAGAGCCTGATTCTGCAATTAAGCCATCAGAGAATACATTAGCACTTGCCTCTGCCCTATTGAAAGTAACATTGTAGTAGGTTTTAACTATTCCCTCTGTGACCTCATAAGTTCCGTTGATCGAAACTAAATCTCCGCCAGGCACCTGATACTTATCACTGTCGCAAACAGATACGTTTTGAACATCACAAGTAAAGCCTGCCTTGCAATTGACTGTACCTAAAGATGAAAGCACCTCTGACCCGAAGGACGTCCCATCATTTGGTATAATTTTCACTTTTAGCTCAGAACCTAGATCAGCAATGGTTGGTGTATATTTCACACTCGTAGCTCCTTCAATAGCGACATCATCCGAATACCATTGAAATGTAGTACCCGATTCTGGATCATCTTCAGGATCAGAATATTCATACATTGCTGTAATTTCTTTACCCACCTCTGCGCCACCTGTTGCTGTTTCATCAAAAATCACTGAAGGTGCCTGATTAAATATACCGTAAAGTTGAACTTCTGATATCTGAACACTATTTGCCTCACTCGCATCACACGGGTTATGAAGCCTGATCCAGTAACTATTAAAGGCCAAATCATTATCAACATCTTCAGTGTTGTCAGCATGTCTCTCCTCATTCAAGTCCCTGCACCTAAAGCTCACCTCGTCAATAAGAGTCCATCCGGGCTTTGTGTCTGTACTGTTTGTTCCTGCAGGAACATTTCTTCCATAAATCTTGATCAACTTAGGGTCCCGTTCTGGATGGTCATTCGCAGTTGTAATGGTCAAGGATTTAACAATTGATATCTCTTCTGTGTCGACATAGAAGTTTAAACCCCAAGACTTTTCGAAAGTCAGAAATTTGTTTGACTTACTTCCATCAATCACATTGCCTATCCCCTCGCCCAAAGCAGATTCAGAAGGTCCAAATGCTATTGGTGTCATTGATGGATTGAAAATTGGCTCTAGGGTCTGTGCTTCTGAAAGTGAAGTTGACAAAAGAGTTATAAAGGAAAACGAAAGAATTAGTGCTTTTAAAATGGGACTTTTCATATAGCAAGTGTTTCGGTATTCAATAGTCAGCAGCGAAGAAACCAATGGTTCGTTGCGCATGAAAAATTATGTTCTGAACTATGGCTGGTTTGTTCTGAAAGTGTGGATGGTTGATAAACCTCTTCACATAGAGAGGAAGAAAGTCTTCTAAAGAAATCTATTTGATCAAAATCAGTGTTGACAGTGTTGAGGTTCCCTAATGGGAATGTGATGTTAATGAAGGGTTAGTTTAGAAACCTGAAATTGTTCTGAATGGGTGATTTTTTGTTCTGAACCCCACCGCCCTATGGGCACTTCCCTTTTAAGGGGATGATTTTTTATTAGGTTGTTATTGCGGGAAGCAAAACTGAGCACTAGCGGAAGTTTGAGACGAAGCAATCTCGAGCTGTTGAGACTGCTTCGTGCCTCGCAGTGACGTGACCGACAGTTCATTGCCTCATAACAACCTTATGCTCATAGCGAAGCTGCTTCTCTCAATGGCGGTGACCAGAAGGTTGGTAGTTCAAGCATTCGTCACCCTCTAAAATCGTCACCCTAAACTCTTTTCAGAGCCTTTTTAGTTCAACAGGAGATGCTGAAACAAGTTCAGCATGACGTACCAATTTAGCTTTGAGTTACTCTACCCGAATTTTCTTCAGGAGGTCGTCACGGTAGTTTTTGCCGATAGGGATTTGTTCACCATTCATCAACACATAGGCTGAGTTGATAGCGTCCATATGGTCTACATTGATGGTAAAACTGCGATGGGTGCGGTAAAAATTATTGGGCAGTCTTTCTGAGAGGTCAGTCAAGCTACCACGAATAAGGTGTTTTTGATCTTTAATCGTGTAAACCTCCACATAAACATGATCGCTCTTTAGAAAGCGTATGTCTTCTAGCTTGATCTTATGAAATAGGTTTTTCTCTTTAATAAAGATGGCATCCTTGATGAGCAATTCTTCGTCAACCTTTCCTTCATTTTTCTGCTCGGCATATTTATGAAGGGCTAACTCAATGGAAGTGTATAGGTCGTCTTTTTTGAATGGTTTGACCAAGTAGGCTGGTGGAGCCACTTTCTTTACCCGCTCTATTGTTCCTGCATCGGCATTGGAAGTGAGGAAAATGAATGGAAAATCAAACTGTTCTTTAATTGTCCAGGCCAGGTCTACTCCGTCTTTTCTTCCCCCCAACTGAATATCTAAAATGGCGATATCTGGGCGCTCAGATTCAATCATCTCCAAAGCTTCTTCGTAGTTAATAGCGGGTTCTAAAACCTCATAACCCAAATCTTCGAGTATCAGACAGATGTTATCTGCTATCACCATTTCATCTTCTACTACCAGTATTTTTACTTTGCTCATTTTTAGATTGCCTTGCGCTGTAAGGTATCGGTGAAGTTAATCACAAATTTTGCTCCTCCAATATTTGAATACTCCACACTGCCATAAAGTTGCTTTGCCAATCTTCTCACTAACCTTAACCCAAGGCTTTTGGCCTTATTAAAGTCGAAATCTTGCGGCAGACCTAGGCCAGAGTCACTCACTGTCAACTGATGTTTCCCATTGCCCAAATCTTCAATCGAAATACTTAACTCTCCTTCTCCTTCTTGGAAGGCATATTTGTAGGCATTTGAAATCAATTCATTCAAGATGAGTCCTAATGGTATAGCCGTATCGATGTCGAAATTAGCTTTCTGAGCAGATTTAACAGACCCTTTAACTTTTCCAGAGCCAGCATAAATAGATGCTAGTTCTGTCATTAGCTGTTCTGCATATTCAGCAAAATCGATTGTAGCAAGATCTTCATTTTGATAAAGCTTTTGATGAATAAGCGCCATCGCTTTCACCCTATTTTGCCCTTCCATAAAGGTATACAGTGCCTTTTCATCTTCAATTCCCCTCGACTGTAAATCGAGCAAACTGGAAACTACTTGCAAGTTGTTTTTTACCCTGTGGTGAATCTCTTTTAATAATAGCTCTTTTTGCTCCAATGACTTCTCTACTTGCGCATTGGCCTTTTTAAGCTTGAGTCCATTACGTTGAATAATAAGCATAATAGCTACTATCAATATCAATACTACTAAAGCACCTGCAATTAGATATCGCTGTTGCTTCAGTTGTGCTGTTTGTCGTTTTTGTGTTTCCTGAAGTAAGTCATTTTGCGCTTCAATGCGCTCTGTTTCAAACTCGGCAGACATTCGCGCTATGGCATCTGTTTTGGCCTGATCGTTAATCTCTTGTGATATCTCTAAGGCTAGTTTACCAAACTCAAAGGCTTTTTTGTAGTCTTTCAATTTAGCGTAAAGATTTGCTTGCCCCAAGGCCAACCGATATCGTACGTTGCCTGCTTCTGATTGTTGGGCTAACTCCCAACCTTCTCTGGCATAAGGCAAAGCCTCATTCCATAATTGTCTTTGTTTGGTCGGATTGTTGGCAAAAACAGAATCAGCCAAAACCAGCTTTTTCTCTACCAAACTCCCATAAATATCACCAACAGACTGAGGGGCCGTTCCTTTTGGAAGATTGGCCACTGATTTCTCGATGTAATCATGTGACTGCTGATAGTTGCCTTTATAAAATTCAATTGTAGATACATTCCTATAATAGTCCGCTGTTGGCCAACCAGAAGTGTTAATTTCTTTTGAAATCTCCCATCCTTTTGTCAGCGATTCAAAGGCCCTATCAAGACTATCTTGTTTAATCAATATCTGTCCGATATTGGTATGCGCCAAAGCAACTGAATTCAAGTTTCCGATCGCCTCATTAATCACCATGGCCTTTTTCATGTACTGCTTGGCCAATTCGTATCTGTTTTGCTCCTTTAATACCAAACCGTAATTCATGTAAAAGGCCCTGAGGTTAACGGTATCTGGCGTTGTTTTTACATATCTAATTCCGTCCAATAAAATTCCAGAAGCTTTTTCCAGCTCTCTTAAATAGTAATACAGCAAACCAGCATTATTATAAGCAGCAGCCATCTTAAATTCTGTGCCTTCTTTTATGTTTCTATTTATTACCGCTTCATATTGCTCAATCGCATTATCAAATTGAGATGCTCTATCATAAGCCTTACCAAGATCATACTGTGTTAGCGTCAGTTCTTCATTCCACTCTATAGACCCAAAAACGTCCATTGCTTCTAGGTAGTACTCAAAACATTCTTCGTCTCCATTGGCCAAATAGGCTTCTGCTTTTGCCCTTAATACAAGGCCTTTAAATTGGGGAGACTCGCTAAAATGTCTTTCAGAAAGTAGTAGTGCTTCATCTAAATAAATCAAACTGGAGTCTAAATTTTTTCTTTCATAGGCCTTACCTAATTCTAAATAGGTTTGAATTTTCAAAGTGTCTTGAATATCAACTCTAAGTATTGCTCTGAGAGAATCCAGACTTTGGGAGAGGCTACTAAAGGGTAGTAATAAAAATAAAAAGCAAGATAGCCTTATAAATGTCTTCAAGGATAAAGGCATGGTTTGTAGTCTAGTTTGAATTCCATTTCAAGATACATTTCATTTTTGTAAATAGAAGAGCTCATTTTTTTTCCTTGCTCAACACCATAAAGGTTAGTCATTTTAAAAACGAATAAGAATTAGCATTTACACATACTTATCTAAACTACATTACGAGACCATTATAACCTTTATAATTATTTGATCACTCATTTTGAAAATAGAGACAAGTGCTACTTAGAAATAAATTGGAAGATTGAGTTCAATCATTATTTGAAAGGAGACATCACGATGAGCCTTTACTGAAATTGTAAGTTTCATTTTTAAACTCGAAATCAAATACTATTTTCAGAACCTAATAGTAAACACATGAAAAAATCAATTCTGGCATTACTACTCCTCTTCACAATGGGGTGCGCCCCAAAAGCTGAAAAATTTACCACAGAGGAATTACCTATTGCCATACCTACCAAGGGAAATACATGGATTGAAGGACTGGATTCTCAGCAAGATAGGGCACTGCTTGATAATGGTGTGAAAAATTGGAATCCAAATAAAGCAACCGCCAAAACCTATTTTTATACTAAGGCCATTGGTGAAATTAAAATTGGGATGAAGGCAAAGGCGGCCAACACTACAACCGTAAATGTCAGTTTCAATGGTGAAAGGAAAACGGTAAAACTCTCCAATACTGAACTCGAACTAGTTTCAATTGCCAGCTTCAATATTGAAAAACCGGGCTATCATACGCTCGAAATCACAGGAGATGACAATTCATCATCTATAGATATTTCTGAAATACTCATTGGCGGGGCTGCTACAGAAGAAAAAGTTTATTTCGCCAAAGATGATTTTTACTGGGGGCGAAGAGGCCCTTCAGTTCATCTAACATATCAGGTGCCCGAAGAGGCATCGGACGTGCTTTATTTCTACAATGAAATCAATGTACCCGCAGGCGAAGATGTATTGGGTAGTTATTTTATGGCCAACGGATTTGTGGAAGGCTATTTTGGAATACAAGTAAATGGCGCTGATGAAAGAAGAATCCTCTTCTCAGTGTGGAGCCCCTTCAAAACCGATAACCCAAAAGAAATTCCTGAAGACCAACAGATTAAAATGTTGAAAAAAGGTGATGGTGTTTATACTGCTGAGTTTGGCAATGAAGGTTCAGGCGGACAGAGTTATCGCAAATACATGTGGAAAGCTGGAACTAGCTATCGCTTTCTTTTAAAGGCAGAACCAGCAGGGAATAACAGTACAGACTATACTGCCTATTTCTTTGCTCCTGAAATTGGGGAGTGGGAATTGATCGCTTCTTTCAGACGACCCAAAACCGATACTTATGTAATGAGGCCTCATTCATTTTTAGAAAACTTCCATACCGAAACGGGTAATCAATCGAGAAAAGGACTATACTCAAACCAATGGGTGTATGACACTAAAGGTAACTGGCATGAAATGACCACCGCCAAGTTTACCGCTGATGCTACCGCCAGAAAAGAATCTAGAATGGACTATGCTGGAGGGGCCGAGGGCACTTCTTTCTTTATGAAGAACTGTGGCTTCTTTACTGGCTGGACACCCATAGATAGCATGATTGAACGTGAACCTTTGGGCGTCGCTCCTAAAATTGATTTTAGCTTGTTACCTTAAAAATTCAGACATAAAAAAAGGGCTTAATAAGCCCTTCCTTCTTTTCCTTCATAGAAATTCATAAATGCCTTATTCACTACCCGATGCCCACCAGGGGTTGGATAATTTCCGGTAAAGTACCAGTCGCCTGAATTATCTGGGCAAGCTTTATGCAGGTTTTCAACAGTTTGGTACACTACTTCAAGTTCTGCTTTCATGCCTTTCGGGCGAACAATTTCAGTGATTTTAGCCGAAATTTCATCGTCAGTAAACTGATCGTAAAGTGCCTTTATATAATTTGTCTGATCTTTATTATCAATGTTTGTCGCAGCCATTTCGTAAGCCTTCTCAAGCTCTTTATGACCTTTGCCATACTTTTCTTCTAGCAACAGCAACATTGCCCTAAAGGCTACAAACTCCTTCATTTTCGACATGTCTATTCCATAACAGTCTGGGTAACGAATTTGCGGTGCTGAAGAAACAATCACAATCTTTTTAGGCTCGAGCAAATCGAGCATCTTTAGAATACTTTTTTCCAAAGTAGTTCCTCGAACAATCGAATCATCAACAACTACGATGGTATCTACCTTTTTCTTAATTACCTCATAAGTAGTATCGTATACACTGGCTACCAATTGGTCCCGACTTTCATCACTAGCAATAAACGTTCGCAGTTTGGCATCTTTAATTACCAGTTTTTCTACCCTTGGCTGAAAACTCAAAAGTTCTTCAACATCATCAATATGCGGTTTCCCATCAATGATAATATCCTTCCTTTTGCGAAGCAGGTATTCGTCTACCCCTTGCATCATACCCAAGAAAGAGATTTCAGCAGTATTAGGTATATAAGAGAAAACTGTATTCTTTAAGTCGAAATTAACAGCCTTTAATATTTGAGGGATTAATAGCTTACCAAGCTCTTTTCTCTCACGATAAATATCTGGATCGGTACCTTTCGAAAAATATATTCTTTCGAATGAACAAGCCTTAAGCTCGCGTTTTTTCATGATTGGCACTTCATCCCATTCACCATCCTTATGTACAATCAAGGCATGGCCTGGCTCTACCTCAGAAATATCGGAATAGTTTACATTGAAAGCTGCTTTGATTGCCTGCTTTTCGGAGGCCACAACAATCACTTCATCATCAATGTATTTGAAAGCTGGGCGAATTCCATTTGGGTCGCGAACCACAAACGATGCCCCATGCCCTAGCATTCCCACCATGGCATAGCCGCCATCAAAGTCCTTAAATGAACGTTTCAGCACACGCTGAATATTCATTTCACTTTCTATAATTTCGGTAATTTCGGTATTGTTCTTTTTCTTTTTGTATTTCTCAAAAATTCGCTGGTTTTCCTCGTCCATAAAATGGCCGATTTTCTCCATTACCGTTACCGTATCTGTTTTTTCTTTTGGGTGTTGCCCTAATTTTAGAAGCAAATCAAAAAGCTCGTCAACGTTAGTCATGTTGAAGTTACCCGCCATTACTAAGTTTCGGCTTCTCCAGTTATTTTGTCTCAGAAATGGGTGACAATTTTCAATACTATTTTTGCCGTGTGTTCCATAACGAAGGTGACCTAACCAAACTTCACCCGTAAAACCCATATTATCCTTCAGCCATTTAGCATCTTTAGGATTGTAGCCTTCTTTCTTTTGGGCCTTCTCAAATTTCTTCGAAATTTTCCCGAAAATATTCGTGATCGGCTGCTGGCTTATGGTTCTGTAACGGCTAATGTAACGGGTTCCAGGGTCTACGCCAATCTTGATGTTTGCCACCCCAACCCCGTCTTGACCGCGGTTGGCTTGCTTTTGCATCATGATGTAGAGTTTACTTATGGCGTAGGTGGCTGAGCCATACTTGTCGATGTAGTATTGGAGGGGTTTTCTGAGACGGATTTTAGCAATCCCGCACTCGTGTTTAATCTGTTCGCTCATTTAGTCGATTCAAAGGGCAAAGTTAATACTATTCAAAACGTTCAACAACCAATCTGATTTAAAGAATAACAATAACAGGGGCGCAACCAAAATAGTGCCCAGTATTTTGTCAGTTAAGCTTCCTGTTACAGGGTTCTCGGCCTCTTCCCTAGTTTTAAAAAACATGTAATAAGGTATTTTTAAATAGAAAAAGAGAGAAACAACAGTATTCAACAAACCGAAAATTAAAACCCAAATTAAAATGGAAGAGCCTTCCGTTTGCCAAGATTCCCAAAGGCTTGAGAAAATATAAAGCTTGGCATTGAAACCGGCCATAGGTGGAAGTCCTGTGAGCGAAATCATTACAATAAGGAGCAACACTCCTAAATAAGGCACTTTGGATCCCATTCCTTTAAAGACATCAAAAGAAGTTTTGCCTTCATTATTTTCGAATAACTGAACCAAGAAGAAAGCCCCAAAATTCATTAACAGATAGATACTTCCGTAGAATAGTGCCGAAGTTGATCCACTTTCAGAAAAAGCTAAAACACCAACCAGCAGAAAACCCGCATGAGCAATGGAAGAATAGGCCAACATTCGTTTGACATCTTTTTGCCAGAGGGCTGAAAAATTACCCACCGTCATGCTAAGAATGGCAATAATTCCTAGCCATAACTGCCAATCGATTATGGCTACATCAAGGTTTGCCACAAAGCGGAACAAAATGGCCAAGGCTGCTAATTTCGGTAATGAAGAGAAAATAGCCACAATTGGTGTGGGGCTGGCCTCGTACACATCGGGTGACCAAATATGAAAAGGAAAGGCACCTAGTTTGAAGACAAAGCCACCAATAGTCATTATTAAAGCCAAGGAAAGTGGAATTATTGATACTTGAGAAATGCCTTCTGCAAAGGCAGTTGAAGTAAAATCTAATGTGCCCGTAAAGCCATACAGCCAACTCATTCCGTAGATCATTACTGCAGAGGCCACAGCGCCAAACAGCAAATATTTCATGGCTGCTTCAGAATTTTTTTTGCTTTTGAAAAGCCCCGTGAGCACATAAGAACAGATAGAAACCAGTTCGATGGCCACATAAACCATTAAAAAATTAATAGACGTGGTCATCAAGAAAGTGCCCAAAACCAAGCCGAAGAATAGCAATAGCGTTTCGCTTGATTTAAAAAATTTCTCCTTTTGCTTAGAGCGAAGCATCATCACCAAACCGATCATTCCGCCAATACTGAAAAGCGCTTTCAAGTAAATGGCTGCTCCATCCAAACGGACCATTCCGCCCATAAGGATTCTATCTCCTTCAATATTTCCCCAACCAGCAATAAGTAAAGCCAAGGAGAATGCCAGACCGACAAAAGCAATGGCTGCCAAACCAACCGACTTGTTTTCTTTGAAAATCAAGTCATAAATCAACAAAAGCACTGCGGTGATGACCAAAGTGATTTCTGGTGCTAACCAAGCAATATCAGCTGAAATACCCTGAATTTGCTCTTTCAGCCCAAGTGCCATATTGGATTGAAACAACATCATTCAACGGAAAGGATTAAAAGCTGTGTGAAACCTTCCACTGAATTGTTGATAAGATCGAGCAAAGTGGCTGGATAAATACCGAACCAAATGATCAGGATTACCAATGGAACCAACATCACATATTCTCTGGCATTCAAATCCACCAAAGTCTCTCTCCAGGCCTTGTCTTTCACCCAAAACTTGCCAAAGAACATTCGCTGGAGTGTCCACAAATAATAGCCTGCGCCTAATACTAAACCCAAAGTAGCCACCACTGGCATCCAATATGGAATGGCGCCAATTACGGTTGAAGATTTAAACGCTCCGATAAACACCATCAGTTCGGCAATAAAGCCTGAGAAGCCCGGCAAGCCTAATGAGGCAAAGAAAGCGATGGTAATCAGAATGGTGAATTTCGGCATTTTAGAAGCCAAGCCGCCATAGTTTTCGATTCCACGGTCATGTGTTCTATCGTACAATACACCCACCAAAAGGAAGAGCATACTCGATATTAATCCGTGACTGAACATTTGATAAATCGCGCCAGTGACACCCTCGACTGTCATGGCGGCTAAACCTAGTAGCACAAAGCCCATATGAGAAACGGAACTGTAAGCAATCAATCGCTTTAAATCTTTTTGCGCCAAAGCGTTCATTGCGCCATACAAAATGGAGAACAAGCCAAAAAAGCCGATCAGCCACGAATAGTGAAATGCACTATCGGGGAAGAAACTAAAGGCCGTTCGGATGATTCCGTAACCGCCAATTTTCAATAGAATTCCTGCCAGCACTACAGAAACTGCGGTTGGTGCTTCTACGTGTGCATCGGGTAACCAAGTGTGGAACGGAAAAGCTGGAAGCTTAATCGCAAAACCGATCAACAAGGCTAAAAACGCCATCCATCGGGCAGATTGACCGAAGATTTCACCATAACTGTTTTTCCCTAAAAATGAATCAGGCAGGTAGTTAGCGTCATCCGCCATTGAAATCATGTTGAATGACTTCACAATATTTTCACTTTCCATTTGCCCAGCTTGCACCGCATACTGTATACTACTGATCATGTCCGGAGAAGCCTCAGAAACATTTTCAATCACTCCTGCTTCTATACCTGTTTTTACTGGGTCATAAACCGAATTGTAAAGTCCAATCATAACGATCAGGATTAGAATGGAACCAACTAGCGTATAAAGGAAAAACTTAATAGCAGCGTATTCTCTTTTTGGCCCGCCCCAAATTCCGATAAGGAAATACATAGGCAAAAGCATAAACTCGAAAAAGAGGTAGAAAAGGAAGAAATCTAGCGCCACAAAACACCCTAAAACGGAAGTTGATAACAGCAAGTACAACCCAAAATAGCCCTTTTGTTTTTGTTTGATTCCAAAGGAAGAAATAGCACCAATAAAAAGTACAATGGCCGCTAGAAGCAACAAAGACAGGTTTAATCCATCTACCCCTACAAAATAATCGACAGAGAATTTACCGAGGGAACCCAGTTCCACCGAAAACCATTCGGCTTTATCTACCAACTGAAGTTGATCTTCGGAATTGGTGAGGCCTTCCACCGAAGCATCAAAACTAGTAACTGCCACTACGGATAACACAAGCGTAACCCCCAATGCGCCAAGAGCGACCCATTTGAAACTACTGGTTTTAGACTGTGGTAAAAATAAGACCACAAGCGCTCCAAGTAGCGGGGTAAATATGATATAGGTTAAAAGATTTTCTATCATTTCACTAAAATAGAAGCCAGATTAACATAAGAATTAAAAAGGCCAAAGCAGCCATAATATATGCTTGTACATTACCCGACTGCACCGAACGCGTCAGTTGCCCAACGCGCCCTGTGGTATAAGTCGTCAAATGTACGAATCCATCAACGATATTCCTGTCGAACCAAGCAATGAGGTGCGCAAACACCACCTGAAACTTGGCGATAAAATTGATGAAACCGTCTAAAACCACACGATCGAACCAAGCAATACGCTTCGCCTTCCACAATATGAATTTCAATATAATCTTTTCGTAAAGCGAATTCTGATACCAATGGTAAAATGAAATTTGGGCTACAAAACCAATTGGTTCGCGCTGCTCAACAAAAGAAGCTGAAAATTTTGCTCCTGGCCTGAATAAGAAGTAGGCAATCGCCAAACCCGCCAATGCTAAGGTAATTGAAAGACCCGCCACCCAAAAATGTAAATTCTCAAACCATTCATGAGGCAAATCCATCAGATTGAATGCCGCATAACTTTCGGGCACCAAGAAAATTGGATCTTGAATTAGGTTATAAAACCAAGTGTTTTCTGCCTTCATAGTGAAGCCAAAAATTACGCTCAGAGAACCAATGGCCAATAGCACCATAGGCAATTTCAAGAATACATTTCCTTCCTTTAAAGGCTTGAGTGTAGCATTTGCTGGAATAAGTTTTGGCAATCTGAAATCACCCGTAAACACCAAGAAGATCATTCTAAAGGTGTAGAATGCAGTGATCAATACTGTGGCAAAGGCTAGCACTTCAATAAAATAGAAGCCTCCACCCTTTTCATCAATCCACACTGCAGTGTTCAATAAAATTGCATCTTTTGAAAGGAAACCAGAAAAGCCAGGTAAACCCGCCAAGGCCAATGCGCAAATCAAAAAGCAAATGAAAGTCACTGGCATATACTTCCTAAGTCCACCCATTACGCGCATGTCTTGCGGATCAAAGTTGACATCCTTGCCCTCAAGTTGATGCAATTGATGAATGATAGTTCCGGCACTTAAGAAAAGTCCTGCCTTAAACATGGCATGAGTTACTAAATGGAAAAGCCCAGCGGTATAAGCACCCACGCCCATGGCCAACACCATATAGCCCAATTGCGAAATGGTACTATAGGCCAAAACCTTTTTAATATCGAATTGAGAAAAAGCTGCAACGGCAGCCATAAAAGCAGTAATAGCTCCTACAACGGCCACAACTTCCAAGGCCTGAGCATCTAAAATCACAAAGATTCGTGCGATCATAAACACACCAGCCGCCACCATAGTAGCTGCGTGAATCAATGCCGAAACTGGCGTTGGCCCTTCCATGGCATCGGGAAGCCAGACTTGCAATGGGAATTGAGCCGATTTACCTACAGCCCCACAAAACAGGGCAATTCCAGCCGCACTGAGCCATCGGCCATCGAGGCTATTTCTGACCAACTCGCCATTTTTAAAGTATTCGGCTACCCAATTTCCATCTTCAATACTGCTGAGTACTGTCAATGATTTTATGCCTTCTAAATCGAAAGTTTGGAACTGAGAATAGAGAATCATCAAGCCAGTGATGAAACCTAAATCACCAATGCGGTTCATGATAAAGGCTTTGTTAGCTGCTAGAGAAGCTGATTTCTTTTCGAACCAAAAACCAATAAGCAGGAAAGAAGATAAACCCACCAATTCCCAAAAAATGAAAATGAAGAGCAAATCGTAAAACAGAATAATGCCCAGCATGGAGAAGGTAAACAGGCCAAGCAAACCAAAATAGCGGGACTTGTTCTCATCATGGCGCATATATTCCATAGAAAAGAAATGCACCAACACCGAAATAAAATTAACCACCACCAACATAATCAGCGCCAGTTGGTCGATGAGGAAAGAGTAAGTGAGTTGCGTATCACCAATGCTGAACCAGTTACCACGAATTGATACTCCCGTAGTGTCCCAATATTGCGAAGCCAGGTAAATGGAAATCACAAGGTTAATTCCCAATAACATCGTGCCCCAGACGGGCGCTATTTTCTTTAGGAAAGTGGTTGTGAAAAACGACATTAACGGAATGGCCATCAAAGCGATGACCCAATAAATCAGAGGATTAAATTCCGTAGTCGATATGATATCATTCAAATCAATCATCCTTTCAGTTCATTGATTTTATCCAAATTGGCCGTTTGGAAATGTTGATAGACTTTGATTACGATTGCCAGCGCTACTGCGGCTTCGGCAGCGGCTACGGTAATGACGAAAAGCGCAAAGATCTGGCCCTGCAACTCTACCGCATCAAAACGGCTAAAAGCAACTAAGTTTAAGTTGGCAGCATTCAACATAAGTTCAATACCAATCAAAACGGCAATGGCATTTTTGCGAGTAACCACAACGGCCAAACCGATACAAAACAAGGCAGCACCCAACAGTAAAATCGTATTAAGCGGCATCGGTTCCCTCCTCTCTTGTATTTCCTGCAATGCGCACTGCGCCAATTAAAGCGAGTAAAAGCAAAATGCCAATCACTTCGAAAACCAATACATAATCCGTCATGATTTTCATTCCTAAATCTCGAACACTTGAAGGGGATGAAGGCGCATTTTTCATCCAACCCATATTGGCAAAATCTGCCATTTCAATGGCTTTGGCCAAAATATAAAATAGCCCGACCGAGATCAAAATTCCAAAAAACTTATTGTACACCTCAGTTTCCACTTTGGCTTGCGACAGACGGTTGGTGAGCATAATTCCAAAAACCATCAATATGAGGATGCCCCCTACATACACCAAAATTTGGGTGATGGCTACAAATTCAGCACCGAGCAATACGAAAATGCCCGCCATGCCGATGAACGTGGCAATAAGGGCAAATGCCGAATACAGAATATTCTTAGACAATAGAATAAACAAAGCCGACAGACCCGTAAGTCCTAAAAACGCATAGAATATGATGTTCTCTATTGGCATCCGTTAATCGTTTGTCTCATTTTTATCTTCATCATCCTTTTTCTTCGGCTGAATTTTTGGCCGCATTATCGGGCGAGGTTTTGGCTTGGCTTCTTCCGAAGAACCTTCCTCCTCTTTCTTCCTTACCTGAATTTTAGGTCGAATCACCACTCGCTGCACAGGCTTTTCTTCCGAAGCATTTGCTTTTGGTGCTGCAGGAATTTTCGGTTTCGCTGGGATTTTCGGTCTTGTAGCTTTTGGAGCCTCGTCTGCTTTAATTTCCTCCTTTGGTTCCTCTGTTTTCTTGGCCTGAATTTTTGGTTTCATCACCACTTTTGGCCTTACTGGCTTAGGCGCATCATCCTTCTTTTCTTCGGTAGAAGTTGTAGCCGTCTTTGGCTTCATTGGCTTAGGCCTGAAAGCTGGCTTTGCCCCTGCGGGTTTTGCAGCCGTTTCAGTTGCAGGTTTGCTTTTTGCAAAAGCCGCCATCTTCTCTTTCTCTTCTTCCTTCTTTTTGTTGAACTCTTCTAAAGCCTGCTTTTTCTCCAGAATTTCCAGCGGTGTCATTTCGCCAAAAGCAAAATTATGGTCCGCAAAATCGAAAGCACTGAAATCGTATTCCTTCGTCATGGTGAGGCATTCCGTAGGGCAAACGGTAGTACACAAACCACAGAAGCAGCATTTTGCCATATCAATATCGAATTTGGCGGCATGAATACGTTTTGGAGTGCCATCGGAAGTCTTCCCGATTTCTTCTACCGCCCTTACTGGCTCAATGTCAATACAGTCTACAGGACAAATTTTAGCGCACTTGTCACAGACAATGCAATCTTCAATTTCATTGTGAAGCTTATAGCGCCCATTGTCGGGCACAGGAATTATTTCTTTAGGGTATTGCGTGGCAAAAATCCCATTCTGCTTCTCGAAGTAATTTTCTTCATCCACATACAATGGATCGCGCTGAGTAGTGGCATCCTTCATGTGCTCAAAAGTAACCTTGAGCCCTTCTTTCAGGGTTTTTGTAGCAATGGCGATATTTTTCCAGTACTTACTCATATCATCAGCAATCTCCACAAAGCACTCACCAAAACCAAAATTATAGCGCCCGGAGTCAGGTATTTCCAGCTTAAATTCATGAGCTGATCTAGCCTTAATCTAGGGTAGGTCCAACGGATCCAAATTTGCAAACCTACTGTAAGCAAAGCCTTCGACACCAACCAAAATGCGCCCCATAAATGTCCTGCAATTGTGCCCGGTTCGCCACTGGTCCAATCGGCCAAGGCCACAGCACCAATGTTCGGTAGTGGAGTATTCCAACCACCCCAAAACAGAATTGCTCCTAAAAATGAAATCAAGAGCATCATACCATATTCTGAAAGCATGATCATGGCCCATCTGAAACCGGAATATTCTACATGAAAACCAGCGACCAATTCCGATTCTGCTATCGGAATATCAAATGGAGCACGGTTGGCCTCGGCCAAAGAGGCAATGAAAAAGATAAGATAAGCAAAGAAGAAAAATGGTATTCTGAAAATGTTCCAAGTCAGGAAGCCGCCAATGTGAGTAGTTTCAATTCCCAAAGCCTTAATGCCGAAAAGGAAGTTCTGAGCATTCGGGTCTATGGCATTGATGAATATCCCTTGCTGATAAACGATCTCTTGTAAGTTGAGGGACTGAGAAACCATAATGACGCAGACCACGGACAGCCCTAAAGGAATTTCATAAGAAATAATTTGAGCCACAGAGCGCATAGCGCCCAGCAAGGCATATTTACTATTAGAACCCCAACCTGCCATCAAAATACCAATCACATCTAGCGAAACGATGGCCAATAGGTAGAAAATTCCAGTTTCAATTTGAGAACCCCCAAAATCTGAAGTGAGCGGGAGCACGGCAAAACCAGCAAATACCGAAGTAAAAATAATGAGTGGGGCTACTTTGAAGATTCTTTTATCGGCTGCTAAAGGAACAATATCTTCTTTTTGGAGCAGTTTGAGCAAGTCGGCAACGGTTTGGAGCAAACCATAAGGACCCGTTTCCATTGGACCATACCTGTCCTGAATGAATGCAGAGATTTTTCTTTCCGCATACACCGCAAAAATGGTATAGATGAGCACAAAATTTAAAAAGAATAAAAATGCGTACACGATCCGAATTTCCCTTGTTCACTGCAAAGAAAGTATATAATTCGTTAAGTCGTAAAGTAAAGCCTACAAGATGTGTAGGATAATCAGTTATTAACTCAGAACAAGCCTCACTTATGTTTCCTTTTTAACCTATCTACTCCCACAAAACGTGTTTCTCCAATTTAATTTCTTCTTGAAAAAAGAGTTCGGCAGCAGCCTGAAAAGAAGGGGTGAAATCAGAAACAAGGAACCTGTTCTTCCCTGAGCGTTCAATGGCAAGTAAGTCGCTTTCTTGAAGCATATTTTGCAAAGCATGAGCAACTATGGTGGAAGAATCAATCACTTCGATTTTATCCTGAAAAAATGCCGACACCTGCTTTTTGATCAAAGGGTAATGCGTGCAGCCCAAAATCAAGGCTTCTATCCCTTCAAGTTCTTCTCGCCCCAAGTACTGATTTATGATTTGCTCCGAAATGTCGTTCTTGTAAAAGCCCTCTTCAATCATGGGCACCAAGAGCGGTGTTGCTAAAGCTCCAAAGTTAATTTTTGGGTTTTCACTCTTTAGCTTTCGTTCATAAACACCAGAGCCCACAGTTTGCTTTGTGCCTATCAAACCGATATTAGCATCATCATTATATTTCTCGGCCACATAAGCCACCACAGGGTCGATTACATTAAGCACTTGTGCTTTGCTACCCACATAAGCTTTAACGAGCTCATAAGCGGCCGCAGAAGCCGAGTTACAGGCAATCAAAATCACCTTACAGCCTTGTTGCAGCAGCACATCACAAATTTTTACCGAATAAGCCTGAATGGTAGCCGCAGACTTATCTCCATAAGGTAAATGAGCACTATCACCAAAATAGATGATTTGTTCATTGGGTAGTAGGTTTTTTACCGCATGCGCCACGGTAAGACCTCCCATTCCACTATCAAAAATTCCTATGGGTTGATTTTTTGTCATGTATAACTACGAAGGTATTTGTTTCGAATAAAAACTTAACGCGGCAGTGCTAAATTATTATTGACTTTCTGAAGGAAGGGAATCCGACTGTTTATTTTTTTACCAGCCGTTAAATAATGTGAAAGGCAGGTAGACTGCCATTTGCCTTACTATCTTTAGGGATGCTAAATCACGGAAAAAACACGAATGTCGAGCAAAGAAGTAGAGACATAAAAAAAGTCTCAACTTTCGCTGAGACTTTAGGAAGTGATCTGGCTGGGGCTCGAACCCAGGACCCTCTCCTTAAAAGGGAGATGCTCTACCAACTGAGCTACCAAATCAAAATGTTTTTCTTGTTGTATTAAGGTCGTTTTCCTTAATTGCGACTGCAAAGGTAAGAGGTAAATAATTAAATGCAAGAGCGAAATTTTAAAATTCTGATATTCATTTTTCTGGGACTTCTATATTTCCAAGAACCTTCTTATTCTCAAGAAGTTACAAATGATTTAAAAATTGCAGATTCTTTGTTCCAAAAGAAGCTCTATACGCAATCACTCACCATTTACGAAAAAATTGCGCGAGAAGAGCAGCTTGCATCACCTGCTATGCTATTAAAGATGGCATTTATATATGAGAGTTTAGAGGATTTAGGAAATGCTCTTTACACTTTGAACAACTATTACAAACTCACTTCAGATAAAAAAGTGCTCACCAAAATGAATGAAATGGCGCAGCAAAATAATCTGGAAGGCTACTCTACCAGTGACTTCAACCTCTTTTTAAAGTTCTTTGATGAAAATAGGAATTACTTTGTGCTGGTGTCTCTTGCATTGGGTGTTCTTATTCTAAGCATGATTTTGAAAAGGAAGAAAAAACTAGAAGAAAGATCTGCCGGGCTTACCATAGGCTTGGCCTTTACACTTTTACTTGCCACCTATTTGCTTAATTTTTCGCAGTTGGCTACCAAAGGCATTATCACTTCGGCCAATGCTTATTTAATGAGTGGTCCTTCTGCTGGAGCCGATTTAATCGAAATTACTGGGGAAGGCCACAAAGTAGAAATTGTGGGTCAGAAGGACATTTGGGTAGAAATTAAATGGAAAAACACTAGGGCTTTTATC
Source organism: Roseivirga seohaensis subsp. aquiponti (assembly GCF_001267955.1). Taxonomy (NCBI): domain Bacteria; kingdom Pseudomonadati; phylum Bacteroidota; class Cytophagia; order Cytophagales; family Roseivirgaceae; genus Roseivirga; species Roseivirga seohaensis. The sequence goes on along the minus strand of NZ_JSVA01000011.1, from coordinate 26,760 downwards.
AGAGAAAACAACCTTAAAGAATTGCCTTAGAGGTAATGATTCATCCTTGCAAATTTAAAACTGCACTTTAAATTTGTAAGGGTCGTCTATCGATCTACCTCGCCCAAAACAATATCAATCGAACCAATTACCGCAATTAAGTCCGATATTAAACCGCCCTTGGCAAGCTCGTTGATAATAGATAGGTTTACGAAACTTGCACCTCTTGCTTTGCAGCGGAATGGCACATCAGATCTTCCATCGGCACGGAAGAAAAAACCAGTTTCACCTTTTGGGTTTTCGGCTCGAATGTAAAAATCTTGCGCTTTAGGCCTGATTTTCTTTGGCGCTAGTGCGCGAGGGTCGAAATCACGAGTTCTCTTGTGTTCACCCGTCAGTTTCTCTAAGCACTGCTCAATAATCCTTACCGACTCGTAACATTCTTGTACACGCACCCAAGTCCTGTCCCAGCAATCGCCTAAGGTTCCCGCTTCGCCTTTACCTACTGGTATATCGAAATCTATTTCTGGATAAACTGAATAGCCATCTATTTTTCGTAAATCATACTTCAAGCCAGAGCCACGCAGCATTGGACCAGTGATGCCATAATTAATCGCTAAATCGACAGGCAATACGCCCACATTGGCGGTTCTGTCAATAAATATTTTATTGTCGATGACTACTCTTTCTAGCTCCTTAATTTTAGGCTTTAAGTAAGTAGTAAACTCAAGACATCTTTCTTCAAAACCTACGGGCAAATCGTAAAACAAGCCGCCCACCCAAATATAATTGTAAAGCATTCTCGCACCAGAGGCCCACTCCAATAAACGAACAATATGCTCTCTGTCGCGGGTCATCCAGAAAAATGCAGTGACCGCACCAATGTCCATTCCGTAGGAACCAAGCGCAATAAAATGAGAGGCCAATCGGTTCAGTTCGGCTACTAAAACGCGGATGTATTCAACTCGTTTTGGAATAATTTTATCGATACCCAACATGCGCTCAACCCCCATTGCATAAGCATGTTCGGTGTTCATGGCGGCCAAATAATCCATTCGATCTACAAAAGGAATGATCTGATTATAAGGCAGTTTCTCCGCATGTTTTTCGAAACAGCGGTGTAAATAGCCCAAGTGCGGAACCACTTCAATTACTTCTTCGCCTTTGGCCAACACCTCTAAACGAAGTACCCCGTGGGTAGAAGGATGTTGCGGACCAATATTGATAATCATCTCCTCTCTTTTCAAATCTTCTGACTTGAATTTTTGAGGAGCCGACTTGCGCAAATTCTCCTGATCGAAAATATACTGTACCTGATTCGCCACTTAATATTCTACTTTAATTCCGCGATAGTATTCTTGTTCTTGGTAGTCTTTTCTGAGGGGGAAACCATCCCAATCGGCTGGCATTAAAATCCTTCTCAAATCAGGGTGATTATTGATATGAATACCGTACATATCGTAGACTTCTCGCTCTTGCCAATCGGCAGTTTTCCATAAACCACAAAGCGAATCGATGGCTGGTTGCTCTCTTGACAATTCCACTTTTACCATTAAATGGTGATCGAAAGGAATAGAATAGAGGTTATAAATCATCTCCATTGTATTTGATTCTGGGCCGTTGTCTAGGCCAGTAATACAGGAAAGCGAATCGAAATAAAGCTGATCATCTTTCTGAAGGAAACCCATGACCTCCACCAAGTTTTCAGCATTAATATTAATGGCCTTTGGCGAAGCATTTTCGTCTGTCGAAAGAATAATTTCTTCTCCTAAACTGGCTTTAATATGGGTTACAATTTGCTCGAAATTCATGCTACTTTGGCTTTCTTTTCCAACAACTTTTCAATGGCTTTTGGTGCCACAATGGTTTCTTGTCTTATTTTTTCTTGAAGCTTAAGCAAACCACCAATCAGAGCTTCTGGCCTTGGTGGACAACCTGGCACATACACATCTACAGGAATTATTCTGTCTACGCCTTTTACTACATGGTAGCCATGTTCCCAATACGGGCCTCCACAATTAGAACATGAACCCATGGAAACCACATAGCGTGGCTCGGCCATTTGCTCGTAAAGTCTTCTTACACGGTCGGCCATTTTGAAGGTGACCGTTCCCGCTACAATCATTACATCTGCTTGGCGCGGACTTGCGAAAGGCACAATACCGAATCGGTCTAAATCATAGGGAGTGGATTGAGCGCCCATAAATTCAATGGCACAACAGGCTGTACCGAAGGCCATAGGCCACATGGAAGATAGTCGTGCCCAGTTAATGAGGTCATCCAATTTTGAAATGACAATGCCACCTTTCTGTATGTTTCGATCTAAAAGCCCCATTAGTCTCTATACTTTTGATATGCTTCTGCAGGAATTGGCGATTTAAAATCAGAGGCTCGGTTGACTGGCTTTACCCAATCTAAATATCCTTTTCGCCAAGCATAAGCCAAGCCCAAGGCCAATATAAAAATGAAAATGAACATTTCAGTAATTGCGAACCAAGCCCAAGTATAATCAGTGCCTTGTATCAATTCTTTGTCTCCAAAAATTACAGCCCATGGGAATAGATAGATGATTTCCACTTCGAAAAGCAGGAAGATAATAGCGACAATGTAAAACTTGATATTGAACTGACCCCAAGCCGTACCGATGGTTTCTTCACCCGACTCGTAAGTAGTCAGTTTTTCGTAATTAGGTTTTTTGGGACGAATAATACTGGCTGCAATAAGCCCTACCGACACGAATGTGATGGCTCCCAAGATAAAAATCAATACCGTTCCGAATTCTGTAAGGTTAGGCTCTATCATTCTAATTTAAAACTTCAATGGGTCGATATACTGAAAATGACCATTCAACTGGATGCGCTCTTTGGCGCGCTCCATTTCTTTCACAAAAGGAATAGCTAATTCCATATGCCTGATCAAAAATTCGTATCGCTGCGACTGGTTTTCCATTTGCAACATATCGTATTCTTGTTCCAAAGATAAGCCCAATTTATGAACCAGCTCATATTCCTCGGTCAAATTCGCAACATTGAGTTTGTGATCCATCCTGAGAATCTCCACTAATTGAGTGGCCAGTTCCTTTAAGCGAGACCATTGTTTGGCTTCACCGTCTTTATTGTTCTTTATAAAGGTAACTTTCCCTCCTGCGTAGAGTTTTCCCTGTACCATTTCTTGAAATGTAACCAATTCGAAAACCCGAGTACAGCGGGTCACAATATCCATTTCCCCATTGGCGTAAGTTTTGACTACCTTCTCAACAATCATTTCAGAACCAAACTCCATAATTCCGGTGTCGAATACAGGAATACCAAAGCTTTTGCCCTCGGCTACACACTCTTTAATCAGCTGTTTATAGCGAGGTTCAAAAATATGAAGGTTGAGTTTTTCGTCTGGAAAAACGACAAGCTTTAAAGGAAAAAAGGGGAGAAATGTTTCCATAATAAATCAATTGGTAGTAAAAAAGAAAAGCCCCTGTCGGGGCTTTTTGTTTTACATATTCTTTACAATTTCATCTCCAAATTCAGAGCATTTAAGGAGTGTCGCTCCGTCCATCAGTCGCTCGAAATCGTAGGTTACTCGTTTTTTAGCAATTGAAGCTTCCAAACCTTTGTAAATCAAATTAGCAGCTTCTTGCCAGCCAAAATATTCTAACATCATAGCGCCAGAAAGAATTACTGAACCTGGATTCACTTTGTCCTGACCTGCATATTTTGGAGCAGTACCGTGGGTAGCTTCAAAAATTGCATTTCCTGACAGGTAATTGATGTTTGCTCCTGGTGCAATACCAATACCACCTACAATAGCAGCCAAAGCATCAGAAATATAATCACCATTAAGGTTTAATGTTGCGATTACTGAATACTCAGCTGGTCTCAAAAGGATTTGCTGAAGGAATGCATCGGCAATCACATCTTTGATGATCACTTGGTGTCCATCTTTCTCAATGATCTGCCAAGGTCCACCTTCATAATCTTTAGCTCCGTAGCTATTTTTAGCCAATTCGTAACCCCAAGTTTTGAAAGCCCCTTCGGTGTATTTCATGATGTTACCTTTGTGTACTAGGGTAACAGAATCTCTTTTTTGTTCGAAAGCGTAATCGATGGCGCTTTTCACCAAACGATGTGTTCCTTCTTCTGAAACTGGTTTTAAGCCATAACCTGCGGTTTCAGGAAATCTTACTTTTTCGAATTTTTTAGGGAAAGTTGACTTTAAAAAATCATTCAATTTCTTAGCGTCTTCAGTTCCTTTTTCGAACTCAATACCAGCGTAAATATCTTCTGTATTCTCTCTAAAAATCACCATATCAGTAAGACCTGGCTCTTTTACTGGAGAAGGCGTTCCTTCAAACCATCTTACCGGACGAACACAAGCGTACAAATCCAATTCTTGACGAAGGGCAACATTTAATGAACGAATTCCTCCACCAACTGGAGTAGTTAATGGGCCTTTAATACCTACCAAATACTCTCTAAAAGCATCTAGCGTAGCGGCTGGCATCCATTCGCCTGTTTGGTTAAAGGCTTTTTCTCCAGCCAAAACTTCTTTCCAAACTATGCTTTTTGCACCACTGTAAGCTTTCTCTACAGCGCTATCCAAAACCTTTTGGGCGGCTGGCCAAATATCTACACCAATGCCATCTCCTTCGATAAATGGAACTGTAGGGTTGTTGGGTACATTTAGAACCCCGTTACTAATGGTTATTTTTTGTTCGCTCATTTCGTTAAACGGTTATTTGATTCGTAATTTGAGTTAATCTTGCTAAGGTAAGAAATTATCTAGGTTGAAAGTTCCTCAATTTGGACTTTCCCTTCAATTTAAACACCTGCTTTTAATAGCTTTCCTTATCGTTAGGAAAGTCTTTTGCTTTTACGTCTTTCACGTAGTTGGTCACCGCATCTTTAATTGTAGTACCCAAATCGGCATACTGTCTTAAAAAACGTGGTTTAAACTCTGTGGTAATACCCAGCATATCGTGGATTACCAACACCTGACCGTCTACATGTGGGCCAGCCCCTATACCAATGGTTGGAATATTAATTTCTTCAGAAACACGTTTGGCGAGTTCGGCAGGAATTTTTTCGAGCACGATTGCATAGCAACCGCAGGCCTCTAAAAGCTTAGCATCTTCAATTAGTTTATCTGCCTCTTCTTCTTCTTTCGCCCTTACTGAATAAGTGCCGAATTTATAAATAGACTGAGGTGTTAGGCCCAAATGCCCCATTACAGGAACACCCGCACTCAAGATTCTAGTGACGGATTCCTTAATTTCGGCACCGCCTTCCATTTTCACACTATGCGCACCAGATTCTTTCATAATTCTGATGGCAGAACGCAAAGCTTCGGAGCTGTTTCCTTGGTATGAACCAAAGGGGATATCAACTGCTACAAAAGCGCGCTTTACAGCCCTTACCACAGAACTGGCGTGGTAGATCATTTGATCAAGTGTAATTGGCAAAGTAGTTTCGTGCCCAGCCATTACGTTAGAGGCCGAATCGCCTACCAGAATTATATCTATACCCGCTTCATCCACCAATGAAGCCATTGAATAATCGTAAGCCGTAAGCATAGAGATTTTCTCTCCGCGGTCTTTCATGGCTTGAAGTTGGTGGGTAGTTACTTTCTTTATTTCCGATTTGTGTATTGACATGTCGATAAAATTAAAGGGGTAAATATAAACATTTACCCCTTCTTGTTTTGCAAAGTATAGCGATGGCTATCTACGGTTATTTTTCATTGAAGATGTGTACATCTCTTTGTGGGAAAGGAATTGAAATTCCTTCAGCATCAAATGCTTTTTTCACCTTCTCAATCATATCCCAGTTAACATTCCAATACTCAGGAGTTGCCACCCAAGCGCGCACAGTAATATCTACACTGCTGTCACCTAGGTTTCCTACCCTTACCATTGGGGCTGGTTCTTTTAAAAAGCGGCTATCGTTTTCTATTATTTTTAAAATAATGGCTTTAGCTTTTTCGAAATCATCTCCATAGCCAATTCCAAAAACTTTGTCCCATCTACGATTTTCTTCCATAGAGAAGTTAACAATATTGGCGCCTGCTACTTTTCCATTAGGCAGAAAAATAGTTTTATTATCGGGTGTTTTCAGTACAGTGTTCATGATAGAAACCCCATTTACTGAACCTCCTGTACCGTCTATTTCTACGTAATCACCTGCCTTAAAAGGCTTAAGTGTTAACACTAAAATTCCACCTGCAAAATTAGCCAAACTGCCTTGTAGCGCTAAACCAATAGCTAAACCAGCCGCACCAAAGACTGCCAAGAAACTTGCTGTTTCAATTCCAATTTGGTCTACAACTGCAAAAAGTAAAACAGCATATAAACCAACTTTAACTACCCCCACTAAGGTTGGGATTAATATTGGGTCAGTCTCTCTTTTAATTAATGTTTTATGAGCAAGTTTTACAAGTCGTTTTATAAGCCAAACTCCAACTATAAGGGTTATTAATGCACCCAATACCTGTAGGCCATAGCTTACTACATAGCCCACTATAAGGTCCCATACTCCTTTTACACTTTCTTGTAAATCAGATTCCATTTTGTTTTTTATTAGTCGTTTAAGGTTTTACTGGTCTAATTTGAACTTAGACTGTGTATTAAAAATCAATACAAATATGCGGAGAAATCAGAGTCCGTCAAATTCACTTGTATATGTTCTTGAATGGTAGTGGCCAGTTCAAGGCCTTTGTAGTCTACCGAAATTGGAAAGCGCTTGTGACTTCTGTTTACCAAAACCGCAGTTTGTATTTTTTTTGCCCCCATTTTCAAGAAGGGATCGAGGGCGTAAATCATGGTTCTTCCTGAATTCATTACATCGTCAACAAGAACCATGGTAAACTGTTCAATTTCTGGAAAGTCAGAAAACTGCACCTGAGGCTGTACTGGCGCATCTTTTTCTACGCTCAGCTTAGCCACGTGTACCGAAATTTTTGAAATCGACTCTATCTCCTTCTTTAACATTGAAGAAATTTTGAGCCCATTTTCAGCTACTCCTACCAAAATAATCTGTTTGAGCTCATGGTTTTGCTCATAGATTTCGTAAGCCATTCGCCTGATTTTTTGTTCAATCTGGCTTTTATCTAAAATTTGCTTTTTCTCTTTTGACATAAACTTTTACCTACTCCGTAGAGGATAGAGGCATTACTTTGCTATCCTTAAAAGTAGAGAGTATGACCATAGACTGCAAGTTATCTACCACAGATATATCGCTTACTTTCTCGAGCATTAGTTTTTGATAGGCTGAAATATCAGCGGCAATCACTTTTAGAACGAAATCGCCAGAGCCGGTTACGTGATGGCATTCGATAACTTCATCTATTTTGTTAATCTCTTCTAAGAAAACATCAATGTTTCCTCTGTTATGACCTTTTAGAGTAGCATATACAAAGGTGCTCACCCCAAGACCGATTTTGTCGGTATCGAGTTTGGCGTGGTAACTTTTGATGATTCCCGAAACCTCAAGTTTTTTTACTCTCTCTAAGGTTGGAGCGGGAGACAATCCAATTTCTTTGGAAAGTTGTGCATTGGTAATTTTTGCATTAGACTGAAGTATCTCTAAGATCTTTCTGTCTATTTTGTCGAGTTTGATATTTTGACCCATTACTAAGTGTTTTTACGAAATAATATTCGGAATACTAGTTATTTACTGAAATAAAAGCAATACGAAATTACATTTACGGAGAATTTTCAACGTTTTTTCTTTTTGATTTCTTTTTCTAGCTCTCTGGCTTTTTTATTAGTTTCCTCTTTACGCTTTGTGTTGTCTCTTATTTTATCAAGCATAGGGGTAGCCTCATCGTACCGCTGTTCTTGTACATAATATTCTGATAGGTGAAGTAAAGAATAGATATGATAACCAGATTCCTCAAGCTCCAACGCATTTGAATAGGCAATGGTTTGGAGATAATAAGCTTCTGCTTTATCCCACTCGTTTCGCTTCCTATTAATATCTGCCAAAAAGAAGCTGGCATACCTGCCACTCATTTCTTCATAACCTACCTTACCATCCTTTATTCTACTCATAATTTCGAGCGAAACTCTTTCTGCATCTTGAAACTGCCCCGCGGTATATAGCATCTGCGCGTAAAAGCGATGAAAATACGGGTTGTTTGGGTATTGCTCATTCATGTATTCAGCCCATCTGAGGGCATCGAATGTTTCGTTCAACTCAAATGCCTTGATACGCATTAAAAAATAAATGGCCTCTACCCTAGTATAAAAAGCATTGGTTGCTACCGTTTTCATTTGTTCAACCCCCAATTTTTTATCGCCTTTTGGGAAGAAAAATAAAACCGGCCTTAAAAGTGGATATTCTTCTCTAATCCAAACCGAATAATAGTTAAACAAGGCATCTCCAAAAAGGATTTCGGGGCTGAAACTTTCGTTGCCGTGTGTTCTTTCTAAATACTTTAGCGCAAGTCTTCCTGCATTAGTCGCTCTTCCCCAATTCTTTTTTTCAGAATGATATCGACCTTGAAAACCATAAGAACCAGCTAAGAAGAAATTTGCTTCTATGTTATCCTTATCAATTTCTATCATGGCCTCTGCCTTTGCAATAGCCGTATCCATGTGGGCCAAAAATTCCTCTCCTAGCGGAGATTCCTTTTCCAAATTGGGCATCATTTGCCACCAAGTACTTATTCCATATAAGAAATAACCGAGGGGGTGTTCTGGGAAATTGTATTTTATCCAATTGAACTCAACTTCCGCTTTACGAAAATCGAAGTTATACATATAGTCAACCGCATCTGTAATTTCCTTCTGAAGGTTCATGTTGAGCAACAGATACTTGGCCGTATCGCCTAAAACCTTCTCTTTTTGTACCTGCGCATTTATCACATTCGGCACTGCTAAAAACAGCACGAACACACCTATAATTACCTTCTTCAAAACCTTCAAATTGATTTATGTGCAACGGACACGCAAAACTACTGCCACACAGTCGATTCACAATACGCTTAACTAATTTTATTATTGCTTTTAGCCATTAATCGTAGATTTGTCGAAATTGTTTTGCCATGCCAAGAGAATATACACCGCTTGAAGTAAAAATGAAGGAATACACTTCCATCAATAAAACAATGGTGTTTATACTAATGTGTATCATCTCTACTCTGCTACTATACATTCAGCAAACTTTTATTTTGTATGAAATTACCGCATTTAAATTCATGGACGGGGTTGACCTAATGATTTTAAAGGCAATTTCCGGACTAAAATACCTTGGGATACCAATTATGTTTGCCTTGAAGTTTACCGTCACAGGTTTCATTTTATGGACAGGCTGTTTTCTATGGGGCTACAAGGTAACTTATAAACAATGTTGGCAGATTGCCATGTTTGCTGAAATGATCTTTTTTATTCCTGAGATTCTTACGATTCTCTGGTTCTTTTTTATTGATGTAGACCCAACTTACCAAGATTTTCTTGCTTTTGAGCCTCTTTCATACATGAACTTCTTTAATCATGAAGAAGTACCGGAAAAGTATTGGTATGTAAATTCGGCTCTCAATGTATTTGAAGTAGGCTACTGGATACTGCTTACCTACGGAATTAATTTTGCTGCGCGCAAAAAGAAGTCGATTGCCAACGCCATTGTATTCACTTCTTATGTTCCGCTTTTCTTGCTTTGGCTTTGGTTTTACTTAGGTGTGTATAAATAAAATGGACTGCGAAACTCGATCGGTTTTCAGCCTCAAGTTCACATTGCAACTTGCCATTCACCGTATTAATAAAATTTAACCCTTCTACAATCTAAATTTTACTAATTTCACGCCCTGCTAATAGGTTTATAATTGCGCATGGCGCTCGGTTCATTCTGGTTTTCTATAAAATGAACTCGCCATTAAAAATACTGAAATGACAGACTTTAAGAAATTCAATAATCTCACTGGGTGGGCGGTTTTTATAGCTTCGTTGATCGTTTATATTTTGACGCTCGAAGAAACCGCAAGCTTTTGGGATTCAGGAGAGTTTATTGCCATTGCCTATAAACTAGAGGTATCTCACCCTCCAGGCGCGCCACTTTACATGCTTATTGGGCGAATGTTCTCATTTTTTGCTTTTGGCGATGTAACTCAAGTAGCTTATTGGATCAACATGGTAAGTGCTGTTTCTAGTGCTTTTGCGGTGCTTTTCCTGTATTGGACCATCGTAATGTTGGGCAGAAAATTGATCAATGCTGAATTGGGTAACGAAACCAATGTTCAAAAAATATTACTTGCTGGAGCAGGCGTAGTGGGCGCCATGAGCTTTGCTTTTACTGATTCATTCTGGTTTTCGGCAGTAGAAGGCGAAGTATATGGAATGTCTTCATTCTTTACCGCTTTTGTGTTTTGGGCCATGCTTAAATGGGAAATTGTAGATGATGAAAGTGGAAGAAATAAATGGATTGTATTGATCTTTTATATGCTTGGGCTTTCTACAGGTGCTCACCTTTTAGGTTTGGTTACTTTACCTGCTTTAGGCTTAATCTATTATTTCAAAAAATACGAAAACCCAACTTGGAAAGGTGCTTTCGCGGCAATGGGCATTTCATTGTTTTTGGTAATGCTCATCAACTCCTTTATCATTCCTGGACTTCCAACTCTGGCCGGAAAGTTTGAGATTACCTTCGTAAATACCTTTGGCTTGCCATTTGGTTCGGGCGCATTATTTATGATTGCCCTACTCATTGCCGCCATTGTATTTGGATTGAAATGGACCAGAAGAAAAGAATACGTTACCCTAAACACCTTGATCCTTGGAATCACTTTTGTGTTGATAGGCTACTCTTGTTATGCGGTAATCCTTATTCGCTCTAAAGACAACCCTGCGATTGACCAAAACAATCCGGAAAATGTAATGACTTTCATCTCTTATCTTAAGAGAGAACAGTACGGTAGCCGACCTCTACTTTACGGTCAGTATTACAATGCACCGCAGCCACAAACAAAGCAAGGTGCTCCTATATATTATAAAGATAATGACGAGTACAAAATCTCTGATTATAAAGTAGAAACCACCTATGACGATGCTTGGTCAACGTTTCTACCAAGAATGTACAGTTCTTCACCTGCCCATATTCAAAAATATATGGCCATTACTGGTTTAAGAGAAGGTGAAAAACCAACTTTCATAGACAACTTGGCTTTCATGTTCTCGCATCAGATTGGGCACATGTATATGCGCTATTTTATGTTCAATTTTTCTGGAAGGGAAAGCGACATTCAAGATGCAGATTACTTAACCGCTTTTGATGGCAATAAAGATGTGCCTGATTTTATTAAGAATAATAAATCGAGGAATCAGTATTATATGATTCCGTTGATTCTCGGCCTCATAGGTTTCTTCTTCCAATTTAACCGAGACCCAAAACGCTTTTCGGCTACGCTGATGTTCTTTATTCTTACGGGATTGGCCCTAGTAATCTACCTGAATTCGCCACCAATAGAACCTAGAGAACGAGATTATATTTACACGGGTTCGTATTACGCATTTGCCATTTGGATTGGTTTTGCGGTATTGGCCATTGGCAGTGCAGCAATGAAGCGGGGCAAGGCTCTAGCTTATGGTGCGCTGGCGCTATGCCTTGTTTCACCGATTATTTTAGCAGCTGAAAACTGGGATGACCATGACAGAACTGGAAGGTTCTTCTCTGTAGATTCGGCAAGAAACTTCTTGGCCTCATGTGCTCCAAATGCCATACTATTTACTGGAGGTGACAATGACACTTTCCCGCTTTGGTATGTACAAGAAGTAGAAGGCTTTAGAACCGATGTGCGTGTAATTGTACTGAGTTATTATAACACCGATTGGTATGTAGACCAAACCAAGGTGAAAATGAACGACTCTGAGGCTTTCCCTTATTCTTTAGATATTGAAAGCTACCGTCAAGGTACAAACGACTATTTATATGTAGATGAACGCCCTCAATACAAAGGCAAAGCGATTGACTTGAAAGATTATATTTCCTTAGTACAGCGCAAGAGCCCAGTGATCCAAAGACAACTCGGCTCAGGCACAGTAATCAATACAGTTCCAGCCCGTTCACTCTTCCTTAATGTGGATTCGGCACAAGTAGAAAAACTGGGAGTTATTCCGAACAGCCTTAAGAAATATCAGACGGATAGAATGACGTTTACTTTTAAGCAAGGCGAGAACTTCTTAGAGAAAGCGCACTTGATGATGCTTGATTTGATTGCAACCAATAACTGGGAAAGACCAATTTATTTCAATTACACTTCGGTAAGCTCGGTTCCATTCGATTTGGATGACTACTTAGTGCAAGAAGGAATGGCCTACCGCCTTCTTCCTGTTCAAAAACCAGGAAGTATGAGAGAGATTGTGAATACAGATTTGATGTATGATAATGTGATGAACAAGTTCCAGTTTAGGGGATTAGACGACCCAAGTACGAACCTGAACGGAGACTACAGAGGTTTTGCGCAAAATCACAGGTCTATGTTTACCACTTTAGCAGATGCCTTAATTACTGAGGGGGACACTACCAGAGCAAAAACTGTTTTGGACTATGGTATGGAAGTAATGCCTAAAGAGTCGCTTCCTTACGATATTGCTTCTGTAAGTTTTGTTCAGGCTTATTTAAATATTGGCGAAGAAGAAAAAGCTTTGAGCATGGGTATGGAGATAGCAGAAATGTTTAATGAAATGGCTACTTATCATCAAAAGAAGATGCGCTATGATTACGAGTTCAGAAAGTACTTAAATGGACTTCAGTACTTGCAATCCATCTTTAGCCAATATGGCTACCCAGAGCAAGCAGCAAGGCTAAGAGAGATGCTCGATGGACAAAACACGATGTTGTCCATGGATAGAAGTAACTTCTAAATAAAGAATGAAATAGCCGAGAAATCGGTTATTTCTCTAAAATCAAAAATAAATCTAATGCAGTATCTGCATCATCAGTCAGGGGGTAATCTTCCTGACTGATTTCGTTTACAAGCTTTGTGTTTCCGTTGTTGAGCTTGTTTCTGTTCAGTCTATTTAGAATATCGTAAGGAATTCTAAGCAATGGAGCTGGCAAATTGTATTGCAAATTGAAAATATCGAAGCGGGTAATTCGCTGTACCGATCGTTTATTTTCTTCGTAATAGGCCATTACTTTTTCATTGCCCGTTACCCCTTTCATTTCCACCTTATTAAAAATTTCAGAAGCCAAATCCGTTAACTGTTGGGCGGTGTATTCGCGCACATGCCAAGGATTTCTGGTCAGGGTTTTCTTAATATTTGGGGTAGTCAAAATAGCCTTACCACCAGGTTTTAATACACGGTAGATTTCTTTTAAAAACTCCTTATCCTTCTTCACATGTTCAATCACTTGAAATGAAACAATAGAATCGAAACTATTATCGGCCAAATCAGAAAAAGGTGGAAAAACCGCCTGACGAAAATCTAGCTTAGGATATTTACTCTTCAGTTCGTCAATTACAGATTGAATTTTATCTAAAGCCACGTAGCTATCTGCCAAAGGCGCCAGCAGTTCTACACCGCGCCCTTCGCCACAACCCAACTCTAATAAATCTCCCTTTATATAAGGTACAGCCAAATAATAGGCCCTTAATAATCTTTGATGTATGGGGTTATCAGATGCAATTTTGTCCGAAGCAATTTCAGTTGTGTACGTAGCCATGCTTAACTTTTGCTCAAAAATAAACCATTTAGCTTACAATGAGCTAATCAAGTCAGCATTCGCTACAATTTGATTACATTTGTCGTCAGTTTTACACCGCATGAAAAGGCTCGTATTCACTTTAATTCTTACAATCTGCGCTCAGTGGCTATATTCTCAAAGCCGAATGAGTTCAGCAGACGTTAGTTTTCTGTACAACCCAGATCATGAATTTTTAATTGACCACAGGCTAGCCCAAGACGGCAATAAAGTAAAAGTATACATTCGCTTTATTCTGAATAGCGGGGTGGTTAAAATTAGTGATTACGAAATTCAATACGATGTTCGTGATAGCTACATTGATGAAAAGCACGTAAATTCTACCACTAGAATTGATTCTGCGTCATTAGTAGCCACGGGCTTCCGCGAGTTTATTTACTCATTTGAATTTGAAAAAACAGCTGACCAAAGTCTGATAATATTAGAAGTCAACAATATTTTACGAGGTAGAAAATTTTTGATCGACATACCGATTGAAAGGAACAGAAGCACTCAAAATCAACCTTTCCTTATTTTTGAGGCACAAAGAAATGTGCCCTATTTCTCTCGTTTCATTAACCTAGATCAATCGGTAAGGCTGGTGAATGTTTTCGGTAATGAAGGAAAATATCAAATAGAAGGCGTGATTAATAATCAAGCGGTTGCCATTCCTCCTTTTGATGAAGGGCGAATACAGGCGCCTTCTAAAATAGAGATTGATACCTTGTATGGCGCAGTTGAAAATGAAATTTTGAAGTTTTCAACCCCCGGATATTACATCATAAATGAAGCTACGGATCCATCAAATACTCTAGGAGTTCTGGTAACTGATCCTTTTTTTCCGTACTTCGGTCAGTTTGAAAGATTGGTGGAGCCTTTAATTTTTATTACTACCAACGATGAATACAAAACCTTGAGGACAGCCAGAGATACACGGTCGGCTTTCGAAAATTTTGTTACCACTCGAATTTCAAACGGAGGAAGAATAGCCCAAGATTTTGTGAAATACTATTACAGGAGGCTTCGAAAATCGGCTCATTTATTCACTTCTAATAAAGAAGGCTGGAAAACCGATCGAGGAATGGTGTACCAAATTTACGGAAACCCATTGCAGGTGTTCCGCAATGAAGAACAAGAGTTGTGGGTATATGCTGCTCCAAATGGAGGCCGAATACGCTTTAATTTCGAAATCGTTTCAGAAGAAAACAACCTTTTGACTTACCGTTTAATTAGAGAAAGTAAGTTTAAAGAATCGTGGGTAGATGCTGTGACCAGCTGGCGTAGCGGAAAAGTAATTGAATGATGATAGACCAACCTAAAGATGACTTCATTTACGGAAGTCGGGCAATAATCGAAGCCATAAACGCTGGAAAAGAAATAGATAAGCTGCTTCTACAAAAAGACGTTAAAAACGAACTTACCACCGAATTGTTAATCGCTGCGCGCGACTTCAATATTCCGGTTCAGAAAGTGCCCATAGAAAAACTGAACCGCATTACGCGAAAAAACCATCAGGGAGCAGTTGCCTTTGTTTCATCAGTAGTATATGCTTCTTTAGATAATATTATTTCTGAAGCTTACAGCAAAGGTGAGGTGCCTCTTTTGATTGTATTGGACCGTATTACCGATGTCAGAAATTTTGGAGCCATTGCCCGAACAGCAGAATGTGTAGGAGCCCATGGTATTGTAATTCCATCGAGAGGAAGCGCACAAGTGGGTAGCGATGCCATGAAAACTTCTGCGGGTGCTTTAAACTTTATTCCAGTTTGCCGGGCCGATAATTTAAAAACCACCCTTAGAGAAATTCGTGATAACGGAATTACAGTTTTAGCCTGTACCGAAAAGGCCTCTGATTTGGTTTACCAACATGACCTTACCGTACCTATCGCTTTACTAATGGGTTCGGAAGAAGACGGTATTTCACCTGAGTATCTAAAGCTTGCCGATCAGCTTTGTAAACTTCCGATTAAAGGAAATATAGAGTCACTAAATGTGTCAGTAGCGACATCCGTAGTTTTATACGAAGTAGTAAGACAGCGCGGTTAAGGGCTCGTTTTATAAAAACAAAAATGGCCACTCTATACCAGGGTAGCCATTTTTGTTTGATACAAATTTTTAACTCTAGCTAAATTCTTCGCCTTTGGCTTTGGCATCTTGTAAGAATTCTCTGAATTTCTTCTCGGCATCTTTCTTACAAATAAGCACTACATTATCATTTTGTGTAATGAGGTAGCCATCTAAATCTTGTGCTACAATTAAGGTATCGCTTGGACCTTTTACAAAGCAATTTTTAGAGTTGTATAAAAGCGCCTTTCCATCTACTACATTACCGTTGTCGTCCTTGGCTTTAATTTCATGCAAAGAATCCCAACTTCCCAAGTCTGACCAATCAAAAGTACCTTTCACCATAAAAACGTTATTGGCCTTTTCCATTATGCCATAATCAATGGAAATACTCTTGCATTGAGCATAAGCACTGTTGATGAATTTTTGCTCTTCTGGGGTATAATAAGCATCATTACCTTCCTCAAAAATCATTGCCAAGTCCGTGAGGTGCTCATGTAAAGCCGCAACAATAGTTTCTACAGACCATATAAAAATTCCTGCGTTCCAAACAAAATCACCGCTCTCCACAAACTTTTGAGCCAATTCAAGCTCTGGCTTTTCAGTAAATGTTTTTACTTTCTTTACCTTTTTCAAAGGGCTAGAATGATACTGAATATAGCCATAGCCCGTTTCTGGCCTTGTAGGAACTATGCCCAAAGTAATCAGTTTATCAGATCCAGTCGATGCCTTTATTGCAGTGTTTAAGTTTTTAGTAAATAGATTTTCTTTAAAAACTACATGGTCTGAAGGCGCCACAATCATTACCCCCTTTGGGTCTTTTTTCTTGATTTTAAAAGCAGGATAGGCTACAGCCGCAGCGGTATTCCTTCCAATTGGCTCTAAAAGAATTTGGTCATCTGAAAGCATTGGAAGCTGCTCTTTTACTAAATCGTGGTACCGCTTATTGGTAACTATGTAGAAATTCTCTTCAGGGCATACGGCCAAAAATCGGTCATAAGTCATTTGGAGCAAAGTACGACCTGTACCCAAAACATCTAAAAATTGTTTGGGCTTGTTCGCACGACTGTACGGCCAGAAGCGACTTCCAATGCCGCCAGCCATAATCACTACATAATTGTGTTCCATACTATACTATTCCTTCGTTTATCAAATCCTGGATATGGATAAACCCAACGATATTTTCAGCATCATCTAAAACTACCAAATGGTTGATTGAATGTTCTCTCATTTGGTTCATGGCTCGCAAAGCAAACTCTCCTTTTAATATCGTTTTAGGGTTTTTAGTCATTACCTCGGCCACAGTCCTGTGCTCAAAACTCATGTCTTTCTCGATCATTCGCCTGATATCTCCGTCCGTAAAAATCCCTGTGAGTTTTCCGTTATTACCCACAACGGCTGTAGCCCCTAAACGTTTATTAGAAATTTCGAGAATGCTCTCTTTTACCAAATCTGTTTCTTTCACAATTGGTAAACCGTTTTTAGGATAAATGTCCTCTACTTTAAGGTAGAGCTGTTTTCCCAATGACCCACCGGGGTGGTACTTTGCAAAATCTTCACTGGTAAACCCTCGGCACTCCAATAAACAAACAGCTAGGGCATCGCCCAAAGCCATATGCGCAGTAGTACTAGTGGTGGGAGCCAAATTATTAGGGTCAGCTTCCTTATCAATTGTTGCATTCAATATGTAGTCTGCTTGTTTAGCTAAGTCAGAATCCAGATTGCTCACCAAGGCAATAAGTTTTGCTCCCGTTCTTTTTATCAGCGGAACCAGCACTTTTATTTCTGGAGTATTACCGCTTTTAGAAATACAAATGACAGCATCATTTGGCTGTACCATTCCCAAATCACCATGAATGGCATCTGCGGCATGCATAAAAAGAGAAGGCGTTCCTGTGGAATTTAAGGTCGCTACAATCTTATTTGCAACAATTGCGCTCTTTCCTACTCCAGTGATAACCACCCTTCCTTCTAATTTTAGAATCAATGAAACGATGGCTTCAAAACCCTCGTCAATGAATTCAGAAATTTGTCTAATAGCGTCCGCTTCTTTGAGAAGAGTATTTTTGGCTGTGGTTTGAATATTTTTTGCTAATTTCAACTTAATGGCGTTTGAAACATACGCGACAAAGATAAGGATTCGCTCAAACGTTTTTTAAAACTGGATATATTTATAGGAAGTGTGGAGGAATTAAGAAAAAAATTAAAAGAAGTATTCGGTTACGATACCTTTAGAGGCAACCAAGAACCAGTAATAAGAAATATTCTCGCAGGTAAAAATACCTTCGTGATTATGCCCACTGGAGCGGGTAAATCAATGTGTTATCAGTTACCAGCGATTGTTAGGCCAGGAACGGCCATAGTAATATCGCCTTTGATTGCCCTGATGAAAAATCAGGTAGATCAAATGAATGCTGTGGGAATCAATGCCCGTTTCTTGAATTCGACTTTAACAAAAAGTCAGATCAACAAACTGAAAAAAGCAGTTCTCGCTGGAGAAGTAAAATTGCTTTATGTAGCGCCAGAGTCGCTTACAAAAGAAGAAAATGTAGAGTTTCTTAAGCAAGCCGACATTTCTTTTGCGGCCATTGATGAAGCCCACTGTATTTCTGAATGGGGGCATGACTTTAGGCCAGAATACCGCAGAATTAAAAGTATAATCGATCAGCTGGGAGATTTACCCATTATTGCGCTTACCGCTACAGCTACCCCAAAAGTACAGTTAGACATTCAGCGTAACCTGCAAATGGAACAAGCCGACCTTTTCAAGTCGTCATTCAACCGCGAAAATCTTTATTACGAAGTTAGACCCAAGAAATCGATCAAAAAACAATTGATCAAGTTCATGAGGGAAAACAAAGGCAAATCGGGAATTATCTATTGCCTTAGTCGTAAAAAAGTAGAAGAAATTGCAAACTTTCTTCAAGTAAATGGCTTTAACGCCAGGCCTTATCATGCAGGCTTCGATCCTGAGGTTCGAATCAAAAACCAAGATGATTTTCTGAATGAAGAAGTAGACGTAATTGTAGCTACTATTGCCTTTGGAATGGGAATTGACAAACCCGATGTAAGGTTTGTTATTCACTACGATGTGCCAAAATCACTTGAAGGCTATTATCAAGAAACTGGTCGTGCGGGCAGAGATGGCCTCGAAGGTCAGTGCATAATGTTCTACAGCTATTCAGACATTATGAAGCTGGAGAAATTCAACAAAGACAAGCCAGTTACTGAGAAAGAAAACTCCAAAATTCTGCTCGATGAAATGAGTTATTACTCGGAGTCAACAGTATGTAGGAGAAAACAATTGCTCCACTATTTTGGCGAAGAATACGATGACACCCAATGTCGTGAAAGCGGCATGTGCGACAACTGCAAGTATGAGCGCGAAGAATACGAAGCGCAAGATTATATCAAAACAGCCATTCAGGCCGTAACCGAAACAGACGAAAGGTTTGGCTTAGGACACATTGTAAATGTAATTCGAGGCTCTCAAAATCAGTATATTAAAAGCTACAAGCACAACAAGCTTTCGGTTTTTGGAGCTGGAAAAGAACAAGAAGAAAGTTTCTGGAAATCTGTTGTACGCCAAACCTTACTTTATGAATTCTTGGCCAAAGACATTGAAAATGTTGGAGTTTTAAAGCTTACGCAAAAAGGAAAAGACTTCTTAAAAAACCCATATTCATTTAAGCTCACTAAAGATCACGATTTTAGTGATGTAGACTTGGGCGAAGATGATGGCAATGAAGTGACCCACCAAACCACTACTGGTCAGTCG
Organism: Roseivirga seohaensis subsp. aquiponti; assembly: GCF_001267955.1. Lineage (NCBI taxonomy): Bacteria > Pseudomonadati > Bacteroidota > Cytophagia > Cytophagales > Roseivirgaceae > Roseivirga > Roseivirga seohaensis. The sequence continues at coordinate 7,272 of NZ_JSVA01000011.1, read as the reverse complement.
TACGATAAAGTACTCTTTGATTTGCTAAAAGCAGAACAAAGAAAAGTAGCCAAAGAGCATGATTTACCGCCATACGCCATTGTTCAAGAGCCATCTTTACAAGAAATGGCCACTACTTACCCCACTACCGAAGAAGCACTGAGCAATGTAAATGGTATTGGAATGGGTAAAGTGAAAAAATTTGGCGCGCCATTCCTTAAAATCATCAATAAGTATGTTGAAGACAACGACATTGATACGGAAGATGTGGTTGTAATCAAATCGTCTGGTTCTAAATCCAAAAACAAAATCTATATCATTCAGCAGATCGATAGAAAAATTGATCTGGAAGAAGTAGCTGATATGAAAGGCTGGACCATGGAGACTTTGTTGGACGAAATGGAAATTATTTGTTTTTCAGGCACCAAGCTTAACCTTGATTACTATTTGGAAGAAATCATGGATGAAGATCGTGAGGAAGACATTCTCGATTATTTCTTAAATGCTGAAAGTGATGATATTCAGTTGGCGCTTGAGGAATTCGCAGATGAAGACGTTTCTGAAGAAGACCTTCGTTTGGTGAGAATAAAATTCCATTCAGAATACGCAAATTAATTACCTTTACCGCTTCAAAAATTTCAAATTTCATGAACATTCTTGTGTTGGGCAGTGGCGGACGCGAACATGCTTTTGCTTGGAAAATCTCGCAAAGCCCACGTTGTAATAAACTGTTTGTTGCCCCTGGAAATGCAGGTACAGCAAGCATTGCCGAAAACGTAAATATTAAAGTAACCGATTTTAAAACCATCGGTGAATTTGTAATAGAAAACCAGATTGACTTAGTAGTTGTTGGGCCAGAAGATCCTTTGGTAAATGGCATTCGCGATTATTTTGAAAAAGACAGTCAGCTTAAGAGTGTGCTTTTGGTTGGACCAGGAGCCGCTGGTGCTCAATTAGAGGGCAGTAAAGATTTCTCGAAAGACTTCATGAATCGCCATGGCGTTCCAACCGCAAAATCTAAAACCTTTACTATTGACACCCTGGAAGAAGGACTCAATTATGTTTCGAGCCACCCAACACCTATCGTGTTAAAAGCCGATGGTTTGGCTGCAGGTAAGGGCGTAATTATTTCCGAAACCGCAGAACACGCCCGTGAAACGCTAAAAGAAATGCTGGTAGATGCCAAGTTTGGTGAAGCATCAAGCCGCGTTGTAGTTGAGCAGTTTTTACACGGAATCGAGCTGTCAGTTTTTGTATTGAGCGATGGTTCTAACTATAAAATTCTTCCCGAAGCCAAAGATTATAAACGCATTGGAGAGAAAGACACAGGTTTAAATACTGGAGGAATGGGTGCCATTTCACCAGTTCCTTTTGCTACCAAAGAGTTTCTAGCCAAGGTAGAAGAAAAAGTAATTAAGCCAACGATCAATGGTTTGAAGCAAGAAGGCATCGACTACAAAGGCTTCCTTTTCATCGGTTTAATGAATATGGAAGGAGAGCCTTACGTAATTGAATATAACGTTCGAATGGGCGACCCCGAAACGCAATCGGTATTATCTAGAATCGACTCTGATCTATTAGAGATTTTAGAAGGTTCAGCCAATGGAACGCTCCATGAAAAGAGCTTCAGTGTTAGTCCTCAAACGGCTACTACTGTGGTAATGGTGGCGGGTGGTTATCCTGAAGCTTATGAAAAAGGCAAAGAAATTTCAGGAATTGAAAAGGTAAACGAGGCCACTGTTTTTCATGCAGGAACTCAACTGAACGCTTCTAACCAAGTATTGACCAATGGCGGTAGAGTATTGGCGGTTACAGGCATGGGCGCATCGGTAGAAAAAGCCCTTGAAAATGCGTATACTGGGGTGAACAAAATTTCTTGGCAAGATGAATATCACAGAACCGATATTGGCCAAGACATTTTGAAATTATTAAAATAACGATTTAACGGCCGAAAGGTCTTAAATATAATATATGAGCTGTAGTTGTGGAGTAAGTACCGAAGGGGAAGTCTCTGGCTGCAACAATAACGGAGGCTGTTCAACTGGGGGTTGTAACAAAATGAATGTCTTCGACTGGCTGTCTAATATGGACATGCCCGCTGTAGACACTTTCGATATTGTAGAAGTTAGATTCAAAAACGGCAGAAAAGAATTCTTCCGTAATACAGATAACATAGATTTTGTTACTGGCGATGCCGTTATTGTAGATGTACCAAGTGGCCACCATTTGGGTTATGTTTCTATGCAGGGCGAACTGGTAAGGCTCCAAATGCAAAAGAAAAAGATTGCCAACAACGATGAAATCAAAAAGATTTATCGAAAAGCTACGCTCAAAGATCTTGAAAAATATGACAGCGTAAGAAAGCGCGACATGCCTACCATGTTCCGTACACGCCAGATCATTCAAGACCAAAAACTGAATATGAAACTCACCGATGTTGAGTTTCAGGCAGACAATACCAAAGCTACTTTTTACTATTCAGCAGAAGATCGCGTTGACTTTAGAGAACTGATCAAAGTTTTGGCCAGTGAGTTCAAAATCCGTGTCGAAATGAAACAAATCAGCCTCAGACAAGAAGCTGGTCGTTTGGGCGGAATAGGCTCTTGTGGAAGAGAATTGTGCTGCTCTACTTGGTTGAACGAGTTTAAAAGTGTGAGCACCAGTGCTGCTCGCTACCAAAACCTAAGCTTAAACCCAGGTAAACTTTCTGGGCAGTGTGGCCGACTTAAGTGTTGTCTCAATTACGAGCTTGAAACTTATATGGAGGCTTTGGAAGATATTCCAGAAGTGACCAAGCTAAAAACCAAGGTAGGAGATGCCAAGCTTCAAAAAACCGATATTTTCAGAAAAATCATGTGGTTTGGCTACGATGGCGAAAACACTTGGCACCCTATTGATGCCCATAGAGTGGCTGAGATAAAAGAAATGAATGAAAAAGGGGTGATTCCTGAAACCTTGACCTTAGACGAACTTGAGATTAAAGATTTGAGCGATGTGGGCATTAACCGCGACCTTGAAAAAATGGACAAAAAGTTCAAACAAAAAGACAAGGGAGCAAATAATCAAGGAGGTAAAAAGAGAAACCTTAACTCCAAAAACAGAAATAGGAGTAACAAGAACAGAAACCGAAATAAGAACAAAAATAACAGGCCAGAAAAATGAGACGAGTACAATGGCTTTGCCTGTTAGTTTTGGTAGTTACACTAAGCGCCTGCGATCGGCACAAAATCTATGAAGAGGTGTATGATTTTGAGGCTGCCGTCTGGAATATGGATACCATACCTGAATTCGAGTTTAAAATTGATGACAACCAACCCAAAAGAATACTGTTGAACGTTCGTAATTCAATTGATTTTAAATCTCAAAACCTCTATCTCACTTATTACTTGCTGAACGAACAAGGCACAGAAATCAAGTCTGAGTTGATCAATATTCAATTGTTTGACCCCATTACAGGAAAGCCTTCTGGCAAAGGCAATAGCATTTTTCAACACGAAGTAGAGATTCTTCCTGCCTACACCTTTCCAAAAACAGGAACCTACAAAATCAAAGTAGCCCAATATATGCGCGAAGCTAACTTGGAAGAAGTTCCTTCTGTGGGGATTCGGGTGGAGGAAGCTTCTAATTAATTTGAGTTCTAGCTACCTGCACTACTATGTATTTTGAATCACCAGCAGTGCTTTATTGAAATCCTGAATCTTGAGGTCATTTTGGTGAATGCCAAAATAAGCCATTCCATCACCCAAAAACTCCTGAAGACTCTGGTCTTCACTTTCTAAATCGAACTGGAATAAAAGAAGGAATTCTTCTCCCATCTTGTACAACTTCATTTCCTGTTTTTCAGAAAGTGGCTCAGGCAATTTTGAATACTGTACAGCCCACCAAGGTTTAACCATTCCTTGCAGTGCCAATGGATGCCCAAGTATTTGATGGTTTGGGATATCAACATCCCCCATTAACATTTCCCTGATCTCGAACTGATACTCGTCTAAGAACTCTTCCAATTCGATTCCTTTTTCTGAAAGCCTCTCCATTTGGTAATCTTGGTACGATGGAAAAGTATAATGTTGATAAAATGAGATGGCTCGTTCGGTAAGTGTTAGTTCCCCATCCAGTTGGGCTTTATGAAGACTTTGTTTCTCAGCTTCCTCATAAATCACCTTAAATTCACCAATCTGTTCCGGGAACCTATCTTTTATCTCTGTACAAACAAAAAAGTATAAAACTCCCGTTTTGGGCAACAAATGTGAAGGCTCATATTCTTTAATTTCCTCAAGTACAACCTGACAAAGAAAAGTAAGTGATTTTTCTTGAAAGCTTGGCCAAATAAAACTATTGGGAATATCCGGTAGCCCCCCGAATTTGGAAGTCACTTCTCCTTCCTGAATTATTTCTACTGTCTTAATGCCGATTGTGGGCTTTACATATTTTAAAACCTCATTAAAATCTTTGGGAAAGGATGACAGTAGTAAACTCAGTAAATGTGTATTCATAACACTACAGTTCTCGAAAATCTATACCAGTAATGCCCGATTCCTCCAATTGATCCCTTAACCTTTGCGAAACATAGTAGCCAATTCCCCCACTAACGTAGCTTAAGAACAGAAAATCTTGATTGTTGGGCAAAAAATCTAATTGCTTGATTCGAAACGAAAAGTCTTCCCCGTATTCTTTTCTTACATCCTCCCTTAAAGTATGGAGCTGATCTGTACTATGAATGCTAATTTCCTTTATTTCTTCAAACGAGTTTTTTGTTAGTATTATTTCTGATTTAGTCAGGTCAAGCGCTTCATAGTCGAAAGTATAGATGCTCATTACCCAGTACTTTTTCGCAATGGATTTTTGAACTACCTCTGTGGCAAAGAACTCTATGCCCTCTGCCCTGTACAGTTCAAATATTTCCTTTAACCGCTCGCTAATTAATAACTTTAGTGTAAAGCCAATGGTACTTGTGCTTATCAGGTCGGTAAACTTGGCCCTTGGGACAAGCTTGGCCTTGGCCATAATGGGTTCAAATTGTGCCTTTTCAAAGCGTATTCTATCTATAAACTGAGGGTGGTGAATACTTACAGGAAAGATAGCCTCTTCAACCTGAGGGTAATTGCTACCTATTACTTTGGTATCTATTGATTCTTTAATTCTATAATACATTTTAAAAAATTATATCGTTTATGTGTGTGTTGGGGTTGTCCAGTATTGCCTGTCTTATCCTTTGTATTAAAGGCTTTAATTTATTGACGGCTTCATCAGGAGTTAGACTTGGAAAATCTCTATCAATTGCATCTAATGCATCTCTAACTCTTTGATTATAGGCATTATGGTTAGGTTGATTCCTCCATGTGGCAACAGGGATACCGTTTAAAATATCGTTCATATGAAATGGATTGGTAGATGACGATGCCGCCTTTTGGATTACTGTGTGTTTCTGTTCTGCCCAAACCAGAATATGGTGTGCCTGTACGGTTTTGTCCCCGTCAGCTAGCCCTATTATTTTCCGGAGTTTTGAACTTCGCCCAAAATCTATATAGCCATCAGCTTTTAACACCCATCGAAGTGGTCCTTTTGTTGCAAATTTAGCTCCGGTTGCAACCCATCCCGCAATGGGTACAGCAGCACTAAAGCTAAGAGCAGCATTAACGCCATCACCCCGAACAAGGTAAATACCTCCATTGATCACATCAAATACTTCACCCACAACAGGAGCAAGCCCACCTAAGTCCAATAGGGTTTGGAATGCATTCAGGGATGCCTCAAAATAGAGCTTCCTAGTATTCCACACTCGATTAGGGAAATCGGTAAACCATTCTGGATCGTTGCTGTGTTCAGCAACTAAAAAGGCAACTTCTAAAGATAGGTAGGCCGTAAATAAGGAAGGATCGTATAAATGTAATGTGTAAGGAGATATTTTAAAGACATAGGCAGGAGTATAACTCCCTTCCAATAGCCCACTTTTTGTTAAATCTAGTAATGACTGTGCCGCTAGGGTTGTTGCTTCTGTCAAGAAACCATTCTCATCAAATTCTCCATCTGCGCTTACAATATCAGCCAACTCAAAAGATATTTCAGGGTTGTTCTCCAACCAAGCAATTTGCGAACCATCTAAAGACATCAAACGGTTCAAATAACGAGTAGAGCTAAGCAATGGGTTTATAACTCCCACGTCCTCGGTTTCTGGCTGAGGGCAGGCATCAGGGTCGCCAATACTATAAGATGGGCCAATAGTATAGCAGTATGTGCGTCTAACTGTTATCGTTTTTGTTTTTCCGGAGCCATTTCCATAGAGGGCGTTATAATAATCAGCATCATTACACCCATTGTTCTCAAAATCTGGAGCGTCTATTCCCGTTTGACCACTAATTTCAGTACCGCAAGCGTCCACCTCAATTTCTTCTATATAATGGTAACAAAAGGATGTATATCCCCCGCCTGATGGAGGTTCATTGTTTGGTGGGTAGTCGGAGTCGGAGCCACCCCCACTGTTGCCGCCTTCATAACCTGTTTGCTGGTCGCATTGGCTTGGGTCACTTACCCCCGCGCGCTGTTCTAAGTTTGCACTGCTTCGTGGACCAAAGGAAAAATCCTTTAAAAATCTTTTGGTAGTGGTTCCCGTAAAATTGGCCATTGAAAAGCCGCTTTCAATGAACTGGGGAATTTCCGCAGAGTCAACTTTATAATCAATCAGATAAGGAGTATCCCAATCGCCCCCTTCACGTTTTTTCAAGACAAGGTTCGTAAATGTAAACGGATTGTTATCCTCATCCTCAACAAGGAAAGTATAATTGGAATTCTTTACCGTATCAATGACTTCAAATATCCTATCAATACTAATTTTTCCAATTGAGGTAATCACCTGACCGGTGTTTGCCGAACCACGAGTATCTACATTGGTTTTAAGGGCACTGTTCAATTGGCTCATTACTTCTGGCAGGGCATCGGGGTTTTTATACTGCGCCTTCATTTTAGGAATTTCAGGAACAGTTTCGGTATCGCTAGTCTGGCAGCCAAAGACAGCAAAAAGCAACAGAATTAAAAAGTAAAATTTAATTTTTTTCATGGATGATAAGAATAAGAAATAAGCAACAATATTCAATCACACATACACACGCTCAAATATTTCAATTAAAAAATAAACATCCAACTAAAACGAAATTTTTTTGCAAAAAAGATAAATACGCTTTATTAAATAATAGCCTAGAATCACCCATTTAACACTCAAATCATTGAATATCAACAAAATAAAACTATAGTTTACTATCCTGACTGGGATGCTGTATCGTCCTGAAATAGGTTGAC